>JAKLQL010000082.1 GCA_022013395.1 Acetobacterium sp. | reverse complement strand
CAAGAAAAATTATCCTTTTAAGTTTTTATTAGGATTCGGCCTCTTACGAAAACAGAACCCTTAAATAGTGATCCGTTTACGCTTAGCGGACGCAATAATCAGATCTACAAGTTCTATATACCCAATTCCGGTGGCTTCCCACATTTTTGGGTACATACTTATATTTGTAAATCCTGGCAAGGTATTGACTTCATTGATCAAGATGTCATCATTCTCAGTGACAAAGAAATCGACCCGGGATAAACCCGACCCTTCAATGGCCTCAAAGGCCTTGATGGCATAATTTCTTACTTTTTCGGTGACTTCTTCAGACAAGTTCGCCGGAATGACAACCTGGGAGTCTTCGGTGGCTGAATATTTGGCTTCATAATCATAAAATTCTTTTGATGGAATAACCTCGCCGGGAATTGATGCCCGAATCACACCATCTTGCTCCAGTACTGCACATTCTATTTCTCTACCTTTGACAAAGGCTTCCAGAATTAATTTATTGTCATAAATAAACGCTTCATCAATGGCGGCGATCAGTTCCTTTTTATCATGGGCTTTGTTAATTCCGACACTTGATCCCATATTCGCCGGTTTAACAAAAATCGGGTAGCCCAGCGCTGCTTCAATCTCGGCAATCTTGCCTTCGGCATCTTTTTTCCAGTCGTTTTGTCTGAAATAAATATATTTTCCAGTGGGGATTCCCACACTTTCAAACATGACTTTGGAAAACACCTTATCCATTCCCACTGCCGAGCTTAAAACACCGCAACCCACGTAGGGTTTGTTCAGCATTTCAAAAACGCCTTGAATGGTCCCATCTTCTCCCATTGGTCCATGAAGAACCGGAAAAAAAACATCAATCTTGGTAATTTCCGGATGGGAGAAAATTGGAATATCCGGGGTAAGATTGGCCTGATCTTGTTCCCATGAACCATCTTTGATCTTTTCTGAATCCCCTGAATATAAAAACCATTTGCCTTTTTTCGATATACCGATGGTGACAATATTGTATTTTTCCCGATCAATGACACCTAATACATTATATGCCGAAACTCGGGATACTTCATGTTCTCCAGATTGTCCTCCAAAAACCACTCCGATATTGAGTTTATTTTCCATACTAAATCCTCACTTTTCTTTTTAGAGATCTCGATCTGTTTATTTGATACATTCCAAAAAATCTGCTTCGGTGATAACCCGAATCCCATTTGCCTTTAATAAAGCCGCTGCGATGCCATCCCCATCAACCAGATTATTACTGAAGGTGCCATCATATATTTTTCCGCAGCCACAGGAAGGACTTTTGCTTTTGAGAATTGCTATTTTCACTCCGGATGTCCGGGCGGTATCCAGGGTTCGCTGGGCTCCAAGAGCATAAATTTCGGTTAAATCTTCTTCTTTTTCATTATGCACTTTTTGTTCCCCATCAACGGTAACTATTTCCGCTCGGTCTCTGGGAATCGGCATGGTTGCCAAGACCTCTGGACAAATAGGAATAGCTTGTCCCTGAAGAAAAAGCTGACGTAGTTCATCAACAGGGTGAGCTTTTCCCTCATAATTAATCTTCATTCCCAATAAACAGCTTGAGACTAAAATCTTTTTTTTCTTTTCCATTGCTTCTTTTAAACAAGTAAAATCTTTCTGATTCATGTTCTTCCCCTCAGTCTTCATTCTTATGGTTCAAACTGTCTTCCCGATAAATCCAGGCACCCCGCTTAAAAACCATCTTATAAACCATATCTTTTAAAACAATCTCGCCAATTTTTATCACTGAATCGGGTCCAATGGTTACCGCATTGGTAATCCGGGCTCCGATGCCGATTTTAGTATTTTCCCCCACGGTCACTTTTTTTCCGATTATTACTCCGGGTTCCAGCACACAATTATTTCCGATTCTGCTATTTTCTTCAATGATTACCCCAGTGCCAATCTGACAGTTTTCACCAATGACGCCCCCCGCTCCGATGATCGCCCCAGCACCGATGATCGTTTTATTTCCGATGGTGACATCTTTCAAAATCACCGCACTGTGGTGAATTTGTGTTTCGTTCGCCTGGTTGCTCATAACATTTTCTCCTATTTTTTTCGGATTCTCAGCCCTTTGGGATAATGGTTTTTGATTAAGCCTTCACTGGCTTTTCCAAATCCCAGTGAATAGCCCTCATACCCAACCAGAACCCAACCTTTTTTTACGGACAGATTCAACGCCTCTCCCTTTAAATACTGATAGGCCAGATCTTCGTCTTTTAAATCACAGACATTTTTTGCCTGGGATAATTTTAACGCCATTGCCAGAGCGTAGCTGGGTTCAAAGCGATTTTTTTTAAAAGTTCCCAGATGAAGACCCGTTCTTAAGAGCTTCAAATTGGCAATTCGCTCCAGGTCCACCCCTTCTGGGATGGCATAAAGGTGTTCACCTAAAAGATAAAGTCGCTCTTCAATTTTTTGATAAAATTCCGGCTCCAGGTTATTTTTCGCAAAATCGGTATAGTCCTGCAACTCGGTGCGGGTGGCTTTCTTTAAGCGTGATTTGGCATAGCCTTGTTTGACCTCGATAGCTTCGGTGCAGGCTGCTGATTTGATCAACCTGGCGATAAAATGGCCTTCACCTTTAACCGTCATCGGCATAATCCGCAGGGTTTTAGCAATCGCCTGCTCATGATTCCGGGTCCATTCCACCCGGCCATGATCGGTAATCCCGGGTAACTCGATGGTTTCCAGGGTATAGGGATATTTCTGAATAAAGGCTTCGATCATCTGTTCATTTTCTTCCGGCGAAAAGGTACAGGTTGAATAAACCAGCACGCCTCCCGGTTTTAACAGCCGATGGGCGCTTTCTAATATTTTTTCCTGCT
>JAKLQL010000081.1 GCA_022013395.1 Acetobacterium sp. | reverse complement strand
ATAGTTATCTAAAAACCTTTAAAAAGGAGAATTGAACGATGTTTGTAAAAGAAGGAATTAGTGCGTCTCCGGGAATTGCGATTGCAAGAGCGTTTGTTTATGAAAAAATTGCAGTTGAGGTAAATAAGAATAAGACAGATGATACCCAAGCGGAAATAGAAAAATTTCATGTGGCATTAAAATTAAGCCACCAACAACTGGAAAGCATTCGCTTGAAAGCCATCGATGAGCTTGGTGAAGAAGAGGGGGCTATTTTTGAAGCCCACGCCATGGTTCTTGATGATCCTGAATTTGTGGAGGGTGTCGAAGCAGAAATCAATGAGAATCAGTTAAGTGCTGATTTTGCTGTTAACGTTGTAACCGATCGTTTTTATGCAATTTTTGATCAGATGGATGATCCCTATTTCAGTGCTCGAGCGGCTGATATTAAAGATGTGGGAACCAGAGTTCAAAACAATATTTTAGGAATCGTTCAGGCGGACCTATCAAGTCTGAACGAAGACGTGATTATTATTGCCGACGATCTTACCCCGTC
This sequence comes from Acetobacterium sp., assembly GCA_022013395.1. Lineage (GTDB taxonomy): Bacteria > Bacillota > Clostridia > Eubacteriales > Eubacteriaceae > Acetobacterium. The sequence continues at coordinate 3,749 of JAKLQL010000081.1, read as the reverse complement.
GGATACGGCACAGATGGATAAAAAACGCGTAATGGGCTTTGCAACCAATATTGGAAGCAGAACATCACACACGGCAATTATGGCACGTAGTCTTGAAATACCAGCAGTTCTGGGATTGTGCGATATCACTGATACGGTAACAACTGGGGATCTGATGGTGGTAGACGGACTAACAGGTAAGGTGTGCATTAACCCTACTAATGAACAATTGGCAAGTTATGAAAACGAAAAACAGAAATATCAGGATTATCTGAAAGAACTGGAAGAACTTAAAGACTTAGATGCGATTACTTTAGATGGCATAAAAATCGAATTAGTTGGAAATATCGGTGAACCCAACGATGTTGCCGGTGTGCTTAAAAACGGCGGGGTTGGTGTTGGACTCTATCGAACTGAATTTTTATACATGAATAGTGATGTGATGCCCAGTGAAGAAAAGCAATTTGCTGCTTATCGCTCAGTGTTGGAAGCTTTTCCCAATGGACCAGTGGTTATTCGAACCTTGGATATTGGCGGCGATAAGAAGCTTCCCTATTTACCGATGGATAATGAATTGAATCCATTTTTAGGTTTGCGAGCGATTCGACTGTGTTTTAAAGAAGTTGGCTTATTTAAAACGCAGCTCAGGGCAATTCTGAGAGCAAGTATTTACGGTCATGCGCACATTATGTTTCCGATGATCTCATCAATTACCGAAGTGAGACAGGCAAAAGCCATCCTCTTCGATTGTATGAAAGAACTGGATGCAGAACAAGTGGCATATGATAAAGCTGTAAAGGTCGGTGTGATGATTGAAATTCCATCGGCTGCCATTGCCGCAGATATTATTTGCAAAGAAGTGGATTTCTTCAGTATTGGTACCAATGATCTCTGCCAGTACACCCTTGCAGTTGACAGAATGAATCAGGAAGTTTCATATTTGTATGATCCCTTTAATCCGGCGATTTTGCGCCTGATCAAACAGGTAACGGCAACATCTGATAAAAAAGAGAACTTTTTTACGGGAATGTGTGGTGAAATGGCAGGTGATCCAGCGGCGGCAGTGTTGCTTCTGGGATTAGGCTTATATGAATTTAGTATGAGTGCTCTGGCAATTCCTCAGATAAAGAAAATTATTCGAAGTGTCCGCTATGAAGATGCCAAAGTCATCGCTGAAACGGCACTGAATTTGGAAACCGGTGAAGAAATAATGGACTTCATCCAAGACGCTATGAAAAAATTAAATATAAATATTTAGAAAGATAATCATTAGGAGGAAATACAATGATAAAAAAAGAAGTTACAGTTTTAAATGCAACCGGTCTGCATGCTCGTCCGGCATCGATGTTTGTTCAAACTGCCGGTAAATTCAAGTCTAAAATATTTGTCATTAAAGACGGAAATTCCATTAATGCTAAAAGTATTATGGGTATTATGGCCGGAGGAATCTCGCAGGGTACTACCATTGAAATTCAAGCTGAAGGCGAAGATGAAATGGAAGCGGTCGATGCGTTGGTTCAATTAATTAATGATAAATTTGGAGAATAGTTTCATAGAAATAAAAAATAAAATAAATAACTGTTAATTAAGGGCTTTTTGAGGTAAAATGTAGTAAATATCACAATGAAAGTGGAGGAATTTAAAATGAGCAGTAACAAATTATATTTTGTTGGCGGACTTTTTCTAGGAACCATCATCGGCGGTACACTCGGTGTGTTATTGGCACCGGCAGCAGGCGACGAAACACGAAAAAAACTGGCTGAAGGCACAGAAGAAGCCCTTGGCAATGCTTATGATCAAGCCGTAGAATATGGCGAAAATCTCAAAGAACAATTCCAGGACATGCAGGAACAATTTACTGAAAGAGTTAATGAGTATAAAAATCAAATTGAAAGTAAAATTCAGGAAATCCAAGAGGAAGTTGAACAGGATATTGCTGATTTAAATGAAGAACTGGAAGCCCTTGAAAGGGAAGAATCAGAAGTAGTTAAAGAGGAAACTGAAGCTACCGAAGCTGTCGAAAAAGAAGAAAAGTAAGAGTTAGGAAGCTGATAAATGATAACATTAAATTTTAGCTTGTGGGAATTAGCACTGTTATTAGTTGGTGTTGCTTTTGTAATCGGAACGGTTTATTTAATTAAACTGTTTAAAAGTCTGGCAGCAACATTTGACACAACCACAAAGCTCATGGAGGAAAACCGTTTGGCACTTCGCAGTATCATGGAAAATGCCGATGATATAACCAAATCGACTGCCCACATTGTAGATAAATCAAGTATGATGGTTGATGAGGTTGAAGTGGCTTTAAATACCATCAAGCAAGATGTCATTGATCCCGTGGTAAAAGCGGCATCCGTATTAAAAAGAGGTTTGGGTGTTTTTCAAACCAGAAATAGAAAAGACAAGGTATAGGCCGTGGATTACAGCCCTAGGCCCAATGACGGTGATCACCTCATTGGGTCTACTTTTAAATTTCCGCGAAGGCAACGAGCCAAACGCAGGCAAGCTTGAAAAGGCGAAAGCCTTTACAAGAAGGACTACATTTGGCGACTGCCCGCGAAACGTATGACGCGCACACAGTAAGCGTCGTACTGTTTCCGCGAAGGCAACGAGTAAGACCCTTCCCTAAAGGTAAGCATGTAATCGATGACCATCCGGAAAAGTGTTGTTTCCGGTAGATTAATTGTGAAATGGAGATTGTATGAGCAGTAAAAACATAAATGAAATGGGAAAAACAAACATGGTATGTATAAAAGGCGAAATCGACATTTACTCTATTGAAAAATTTAGAGATACAATTGAAAAAATAATAAAAACACAAGCGCCAGAAATTATTTTGGACTGTTCCGAGTTATCCTATATGGACAGCACTGGCATGGGCGTTTTAATCGAATTGAGAAACAAGACCAAAGAAATGGGACAAAAGATCATTATGATGAATCCACGGCCCAACATCAAAAAATTACTGACTCTCACTGGCGTGGATAAAATAATTGAAGTCATCGACAGTCCTGTTAACTAAGCAAAGAGAAAGGGAAGAAGAATGGATAGTATAAAACTGACACTGCCAACAAAACCAGAATACGTCAGCTTGGCACGTCTTACAATTGCGTCAGTAGCTAACAATATGGGTTTTTCCATAGGAGATGTAGAAGATCTGAAGGTTGCAGTATCCGAGGCATGCACAAATGCCTTGAATCATAGTAAAAATCCAGATACAACCTACGATTTGACTTATGTTGTGGAAAATCAGAAATTAGTCTTTACGGTGACAGATCACGGGGTTGGCTTTGAACCAGAATCAGTGGCAATGCCAGATCTTAACGGAAAACAATTAGGTGGCTTTGGTTTATTCATCATCAAATCACTAATGGATAGGGTGGAAATTATTAGTGAGAGTGGATCAGGAACCTCAATTACCATGATTAAGAACCTATCGACGACCCATGAAGTATGAGCGGAAAATTAGTAAAGAAGATGTCAAAAAGTTATTTGCCGAGTACGAAGAAACCAGGGATCGTGAATTACGGGATCAAATAATTGAAAACTATCTTTATATACCAAAAATTCTCTCACGAAAATATGGACATAAAAGCGGGGATAATGAAGATATCTTTCAAGTCGCCTGTTTGGGTTTAATGTATGCGGTGGAACGATTTGATGTCAGTCGGGGGTATGAGTTTGACACCTTTGCCACACCGACAATTATTGGAGAAATAAAGCGTTATTACAGAGATCGTGAATGGTTGATACGTATTCCCAGGAAGGTT
>JAKLQL010000080.1 GCA_022013395.1 Acetobacterium sp. | reverse complement strand
CGGTATCAAGAATTGTCCGTGAATCCGTATTTGAAGCAACCGAAAAGGCGATTCGGGAAGGAATGTTGGCCTTTATCAATCCGGTAATGACATCAACCGATGGCCGTTGGGTGGCAATAATCAGGTGGATACCACAAGCTCTTGCCAGCTGAGCAATACGACAAATAGCATTCTCACATTCTTTCGGTGAGGTAATCATCAGGTCGGCCAATTCGTCAATGACAATGACAATCCGCGGCAGCTTCTTCGTCCCTGATTGGGTCATGTATTCATTGTATCCTTCGATATCCCGAACACCGGCATCTTTAAACAGCATATAACGATCCGTCATTTCTTTTAATCCCCAATTAAGCGCATAAGATGCTTTTTTAGGATCGGTCACCACGGGAATTAATAAATGTGGGATGGCATTGTACTGATTTAACTCCACCATTTTGGGATCGATCATAATAAACCGTAATTCCTCCGGCGAAGATTTAAAGATCAGACTCACAATAATACTGTTGATGCAAACACTCTTACCGGATCCTGTTGAACCAGCAATCAGCACATGGGGCATTTTGCCGATGTCACCGATCACATTTTCTCCTGATAGCGTTTTACCGAGGGCAAAGGTCAGCGGACTCTTGCTGTTAATGAATTGCGGTGTCTCAATAATTTCGCGCAGTCCCACAATTTCAGAAATATCATTGGGAACTTCAATACCGACCGCCGCCTTACCGGGAATCGGCGCTTCAATCCGAATGTCAGATGTTGCCAGACTAAGGGCCAAATCATTTGACAGATTGACAAATTTATTGACCTTTACCCCAGGATCAAGTTGTAATTCAAACCGGGTGATGCTTGGTCCCACATTAACTTCAACTATTTTAGCTTTTACGCCAAAATTTTTCAAAGTTTCTTCGATGATTTTAGCTTTTTTTATGACATCATCTTTTTTTGATTTTTTTTTAGCCGCCGGAGGGTTCAAAAGATCTAATGACGGAAAAACATACTCCTCAGCTTCTGCTTCAAAGCTAATGTCCGACAAATCGATTATTTTTGTTTCTTCCTGTTTCATTTCTTTGATATTTTCCTTTTTGGCAGATCCTAAATCATCAAAATTGGGAGGTTTTAGGAAATTTTCATGAATCTTCATGGGTGTTTCTTTTTCATCCACATCTTCCTCAATAAAACCAAAAGGATCCTGTTTGGTTTTATTTTTTGGCGGCTGGAATAACCCCTGTTACCGGTTCAAAGATCGGTTTGTTTGCTGATTCATTAATCTGAAAGGGTTCAAATAAAGGCGAATTGTCATCATGATCACTAACTAGGGGGATCATTGTGGTTTCTGAAGTGCGTTCTTTTGTTGCTTTAACCTCTTGTTTAATTTTTTGTTTGTCCCGAATAATATCGATGCGATTTTTCAGGCGATCCTTTAGGGGAGGGGCGTTTTCGTTTTTGTCTTTGATTCGATCCCAATATTTTTTAAGGCTATTGCGAAAAATAAAAATTAATATAATTGCTGAACTTACAAATATCAATAGAAATGTGCCTTTTACAGCAAATAATTTAATAAACAGCACCGCCAGCAGAATACCGATGATACCACCATACTGTCCATATTGGGCTAGGCTGAACAACTCAGGAATACTATAGTCCATAAGATTCGGTGTATTGATACTAAAACCAATCATCATGTTAACAAATAACAGAAAGACTAAAACAAATGTACCAGACCAATCTTCAATTTTATTCATACTGATCAAAACACCCAATGTGAAAATATAAATCGACATGAACAGTGTAACGGCACCAAAACAATAACTAAAGGCCTGGCTGACAAAGTCGCCGACCATTCCCGCATTAAAATCAATATAGGCATAGGCAGAAAATAAACCAAGGATAATTAAAAATACCCCAATAGCTAAATTATTGAAAGAAAATTTCTTTACCGCTTTTTTAGGTGACTTCTTTTTCGGTTTACTTTTTTTTGAATTGGCTTGACTTGGTTTTTTGGTGTTATTTTTTGATGTTGCCATTATTCTCCTCTGGTTTTTATAATAAAAGATATGAAAAAAGGTGCAGGTAAACCTGCACCTTGAGATTATGCTATAACGATAATATTGGAAAGCGGTGCAGCGATCATTTAAAAAATTTCATAGCTCTAGCTTACTGTTTATTATTTAGTCAAATTGAATTATTTTCCAGAGTGTCCAAAGCCGCCATCGCCACGGTCACTGGATTCTAATTCCTCAACACTGAAAACTTCTGTGAAATCGGCCTTGATATACTCTGAAAAAACCATTTGGGCAATCCGTTCGCCCGGTTCCAGCTGATACATCTTATCCAATAAGTTTATCAGAATTATCTTAATTTCACCACGATAATCGGCATCAATGGTGCCAATCCCGTTAACTAGCGATAAACCATGTTTAAGTGCCAATCCGCTTCTAGCCCGAATTTGGGCTTCAATGCCAATGGGCATTTCCAGAAAAATACCGGTTGGAATCTGATAAACCTTATGGGGCATAATAATCATCTTCGACTCAAGATTTGCATACAAATCCACGCCGGCCGAACCGATGGTCTGATATTCCGGTAACGGATACTGGGATTGATTCAATATTTTTATCGAATAATTTTTAATCATTATTATTCCTTTGGCAGCATTGCTTTTCGAGATAAATTAATTCGTCCCTGGCCATCAATTTCCATAACCTTAACGGTTACCTCATCACCAATTTTGACCACATCTTCAACGGCGTTGACGCGTTCGTTGGCTAGTTTAGAAATATGAACTAAACCATCTTTACCACCTGGCAGCGAAACAAAAGCACCAAAATTCATGATTCGGACAACCTTACCCGTTAATACTTCGCCAACTTCAATTTCCCGTACGATATTTTCGATAATTTCCTTGGCACGGTTACCGGATTCGGTATCCACTGACGCAATAAAGATACGACCATCATCCTCAATATCAATTTTAACACCAGTATCATCAATGATTTTATTGATGACCTTACCACCAGAACCGATGACGTCTCTGATTTTGTCAGGTTTAATCTGGAAAATAATGATCCGTGGCGCATATGGCGATAGTTCTTTTCGGGATTCAGCAATTTCTTCGTTCATAATACCCAGAATATGGAGTCGACCGATTCGCGCTTGTTCCAACGCTTCTGTTAAAATTTGCTTGTTAATGCCATCAATTTTAATATCCATTTGGATAGCAGTGATCCCATCGGCTGTTCCAGCAACTTTAAAATCCATATCGCCAAGGAAGTCTTCCATTCCCTGAATATCTGAAAGGATCGCCAACTTATCTTCTTCTTTGATAAGTCCCATAGCAATACCAGCAACTGGTGCTTTTAAGGGAACCCCGGCTGCCATTAATGAAAGTGAACTTCCGCAAACGCTGGCCTGAGAAGTTGATCCATTTGAACTTAATACTTCAGAAACCACCCGAATTGCATATGGGAATTCGTCTTCACTGGGAAGTACTGGGATTAAAGCTCGTTCAGCCAAGGCACCATGCCCAATTTCACGACGACCGGGACCACGGGAAGGACGAGCTTCACCAACACTGTAGGAGGGGAAGTTATAATGGTGAATATAGCGTTTGGAGTCTTCGTTTGATAAGCCATCCAATTTTTGGACATCGCCTAATACACCAAGGGTTACAACCGATAGCACCTGGGTTTCGCCGCGAGTAAACAGTCCGGAACCATGGGGTCTTTCCAGAAAGTCGATTTTCGCAGTAATTTGACGAATTTCGTCCATTTTTCGATTGTCAGGACGAATCCGGTCTTCGAGAATCATGCGGCGGATTTCTTTTTTGACTAATGAATTAAGCACTTCATCAATCTCATTCCCCTGACTGGGATAAGTTTCAGAAAAATGTTCTCTGACAAGATTTTTTGTTGCTTCAATATTGTCCAGTCGTTCCAGTTTATCAGCTGTTTTTACAGCTGTTGATAATTGATCGCCTAAAAACGCAACAATTTCTGCTTTAATTTCTTCGGCTGGTGTGAACAAGGTATAAACCTGTTTTTCTTTTCCGACTACAGCAATAATTTCTTCCTGGAAAGCGACAATTTTTTTAATTTCTTCATGAGCTAACAGGATTGCTTCCAGCATTAGCGCTTCTGAAACTTCATTTGCGCCAGCTTCCACCATCATGATGGCATCTTTAGTTCCTGAAACCACTAAATTCAGGTCACTGATTTCGCGCTCGGATTCATTGGGATTGATAACATATTT
>JAKLQL010000009.1 GCA_022013395.1 Acetobacterium sp. | reverse complement strand
GTCTGATGCGTTGATACGTTGAATGAATATGCCGATTTTCTCATTAATGGATCAATATTCACCCGACTTCCATCAATGGTGACAATTCGACTTTTCTTCGTATCTTTCACATCGATCACACTTGTTAAAAATGAAATAGGTGAACCGATTATTGCCGAACCTGGCTCTAATATCAGTTTTGTCTTGGTAACATCGAAATTTTTTTTCAATTGCTGACTAATTGCCGATAAATACTCACTAAAAGTTGGTTTATTTGGGACACCTCCAAAAAAACCGCCTCCAATATCAATGTAATCAAATACCAAACCAGTGTCATCGTTGATTTTACAGGCAATCTTAGCCAACTGCCGATAGACATTAATACTCCGTGTTTGACTGGTGCTATGGAGATGCAAGCCGGCAATCTGGATACGTCCAGTTGCAAGTAAACGATCAATTACTCGATACAATTCCCCTGTTTCCAAACTAAACCCAAAACGTGTGCCATCTTTTTCATAGCCGATATCATCCGGACAAAAATCTTCAATTGAGAAATTGACTCGTAGCCCAACTTTAAATTGTTGACACGTTTTTTCTAATAAACTGTTAAGCCAGTCGAGTTCCAATTTTGAATCAATATTTACAATCGCACCATTCATTAATGCTTCAATAAATGTTTCTTCATTTTTGACCGGACCATTATAAATAATTTGATCGCACGGATACCCGGTTGCCACTGCTAAACAGTATTCATCTGATGACGCAACTTCACCGTAAAAATCACACCTTTGCAGATATTTGAGTAGCCATGGTAGTGCATTTGTTTTAAAAGAGTATCCAATTATATAATTGGGCCAATAGGTATTTAAGGCATTTTTTAATTGATTGATATTCTGATCAAGTTTTGATTTGTCAAGAATAAAAAAGGGTGTTTCTATTTCATGAAAACTGTTAACCAAGTTCTTTCTCCTTCCTGATAATTACACTATCATACATCATCATTACAATATCTTCATCATAGGAATCATAATCCAATTCATTTTCAATGCCATCAAGATTGTTCACGATACACTTAAAGAAATCAACTCCTGCTCCAAATGCATGTAGATAAGCACCACCGAAACGTGGATTGATTTCAGATAAATAATAAACGCCATCAACGTTAAAAAAATCGATATCAATCGGGCCATTAAAATCTAAAGTTTGGATAATTTTCTGAATGACTCTAACAAGCTCTTTATTCTTAAAAGAGATTGTTTTGTTTGCCCCACCGATTGTTGTCTCCAGTTTTATCTTGGTAAAGATTCGCACTGGTTTCTTTGAAACAGTATCAATATAAACATCGGCATCAATATCTAGCCCACTTATATATTTTTGAATAATTAAATTCTCGTCTTCCGCTATTAATATTTTTAATTTTTCATAATTCTCAACTTTTTTAGCACCAACACTGCCGCTTCCAAACCTTGGTTTTACAAAAACCGGAAAATGAATCGTTTCATTAGAAAGTGCTTGATTAAATTCATCAATGTTTTCATATGTTGGTACCGTTGCGATATTATTTTTAACGGCATGCTGATACAGCTTAAATTTATCAATGCATAAATTTGATGTTTCAGAGTAAGGCGCTAGAACTTCTACGCCAATGGCCTCAAACATCTTTCGATTTTCTGACAAAATTTGAATTTCTGGATCGATCAATGTCGTAATGGCATCAATTTTTTCGACATTGCAGATGTTTAAGAGCACATCCAAATATGAGGGGTCATCAATTCTTGGTACAATGTATTGTTTATCCGCAAAATAAAGTGCGGGCGCAAATTTACTGCAATCGGTTGCGACAATTTTTACATTTGAGTTTAATGAGGCTTTACAGTTCTTGATTAATTCGCCTCGTCTTCCGACACTGCAAAAAAGAAAATTTTTAGTCTGTCTAGTCATTTGTCCCTCTGAACTCTTCCATGATTTCATCTTTTTGATTGTTTATTCCTTCCCTTTTGAAAACCTTATTAAAGGTCTTTAAAATAATCTTGATATCTCCAATAAAACTTACATTGTCTACATATTTAATATCCAAATCAAATTTTTCTTGCCAACTGATTGCATTTCTTCCATTCACTTG
>JAKLQL010000079.1 GCA_022013395.1 Acetobacterium sp. | reverse complement strand
TATCGAAAGATTAAAAAATAATACCCAAATCGCAAAAACACTCAATCATGCGGGCAACTTGAAAAGCATTCAGGTGACTGAGAAAGATAAGGCAGAAATGGTCCATAAATTAATATTGATATGTTCAAAAAAGAATATATCAATATCCGGTCATCAACTTTTGGAAACCATGCGAGATAAAATAAAAAGCCTGAATTTTAAGTTGTTATAAAGCTTTTTTGATATGGTTTTATCATTGTATGCTCCAGATTCCAATTGATTTCTTTAATTGAATCTGGAAGCATGCAAAAGATAGAACACCGATAATCTGTCAGGGATCGGAAGCTAAGGAGGTTTCACAATAACAAATGATAAAGGATTTATTCAATACAGCCATGAGGGAATTCGGGGGAACAGACAATTTCTTCATAGTCTAATTCAGCGTTATCGACTACCCAAAGTCCATGGATATCACAATATGCATAAACTCGGGTGACATCCAATTGCTCGACACTGAATTGGGCTTCTGGTGAATTTTCTGGAGTTAGTTGAATATATTGACCGCCGTTTCGGGTTTGGACAAAAATCCAGAGAATCGAGTGGTCGGTTGTCATCGGATGGGGAAGGCTGCCGACTTTTACATGGAGCTTATTCCCATTAAATGTAAGAACCGGAATGTGTTTTTCTTTGGATGCTTCAATCATGTTAGGGTGAAGCAGGTCTTGAGAATGGCTGCAGTATTGGGTGAGGGTACCGTTTAATTCCAGCAGCACACTATTACAATTATCACACTGAAAAAATAGCTTGGGATCCATGAATTGTCCTCCTTTCCTGAGGCGGGATCTTAAATATAACGATTAATTAACGTCTGAACATCTTCAAGACTAACCTGTTTGTCAATCAGAGGAACGGCATCAAACAATTCTGGACGTTTTTCTTTGTAGGTGAGCGCCTGTTCCTGATAGAGAATGCCAATGGGGATGGTATCCCCAAATTCCATGGCTTTTTCCATGGCAGCCAGTTTATTAGTGGCATCATAGGACTCATCCAGTGGTTTAACCCGTTGTTTATAATAGGCGAAGGTATTCTTCTTATTAAAACTCACACAAGGCTGAAGGATATCCACCAGGGCATAGCCAGGATGTTTAATGGCAGCTTGCATGATTTCGGCCAGATGTTCCTTGCCGCCGGAAAATGAACGGGCCACAAAGGTGGCACCGGCAGCAATGGCAATCAGTAAGGGATTAAAAGTGGCTCCCATATTACAGGCGTTTATTTTATGCGAGAGATCGCAGGGATCCGAGGTCGGCGAGGGCTGACCCTTGGTCAGACCATAAATTTGGTTGTCATGGACAAAGTGGGTGATATCCACATTGCGTCGGATGTTATGGAGAAAGTGATTGCCGCCTTCTCCGTAAGAGTCGCCATCGCCAGTATTGACGATGACGGTCAGGTCGTCATTGGCAATTTTAATGGCCACCGCCGCTGGCAGCGAACGGCCATGTAGTCCGCTGAAGCCGTTGGCAGAGATGTACTGATTGGTTTTGGCAGCCTGGCCAATCCCGCCCACCAGTACCACCTGATGGGGTGGGGATTCCAGCTCGTTTAAAACTCCGGTAAGTGTTTCAAGAATGGAATAATTGCCACAGCCCGGACACCAGGCTGTTTCAGAGGTGGTGAATGCTGTTTTTTTCATACTAGAAACCTCCCTTAAGATTTTTGATACCAGTTAAGATATCGTCCACTGATAATTGCCGGCCATCGTATTTGAGAATGCTGTGGTTACAGCAGATCAGCGCTTCCTCTCGGATCAGTGAGGCCAGCTGACCAGTGGCGTTTTGTTCAATGTTGATTATTTCCACAACCTGGGAGGCAAAATGTTTAAGTCTTTTGGTCGGCAGAGGATAGATATCCCCGAAAATAAGCGCACCATAATGCATTTCTTTGGCATTAAGGAGATCCACAGCCTCTTTTATGGCGCCACTGGTGGAACCAAAACCAACCAATAAGGATTGGCACTGATGAGCCCCCCAAAATTCAGGTTCAATGAGTTCTTCTTTTAATAGCTCCAGCTTGGCCATCCGTTTTTCCACCATCTTGTTGCGGATGTCGGCGGATTCGGTAATCTGTCCATATTCATCATGTTCATCGCTGTCTACCCGAACCAGGGCTTCGGTTTTGCCCGGAATCGCCAACGGAGAAATACCGCTTTTGGTAAGGGCATAGCGACGGTAGAGATCATTTTCATCTAAATCTCCAGTTGCTGATGTTGGGGCAGAAATAATTTTACTGGCATCGAGAATGGGGATGGTGGTGGTTGAATCAGCTAGGTACTGGTCGCTTAAAAGAATCACCGGAATTTGATATTTATTTGCCAGGGCAAAACTTCGGGCGGCTTGGTAGAAACAGTCGGTATGATCTTTGACCGCAATGACCATTCGCGGAAATTCGCCTTGAGAAGCCGAAATAACAAATTTTAAATCACTTTGCTCCGTTCGGGTAGGAAAACCAGTTGCCGGACCGGGACGCTGAACATCGACAACCACCAGTGGAATTTCGGCAATGCCAGTAAAGCCAAGGGCTTCCACCATCAGTGAAAAACCGCCCCCGGAAGTGCCAGTCATAGCCGGGACACCGGCATAGGAAGCACCAATCGCCATATTAATAGCAGCAATTTCGTCTTCGGCCTGTTCGGCAGCGACGTTCATTTTATCGCCATGAGTGCTGAAAAAATCCAGCAGTGTGGTTGACGGTGACATCGGATAGGCTGAATAAAATTTTATCCCGGCAGCTAAAGCCCCTAGTCCAATAGCGGTATTTCCGGATAGCAAGAGGTAATCGGAGGTTTGCGCAGACTTCAGGCCAAAACGAGGTTTCGTTAAGTCAAAACCCCGGTGCAGGGCGCTTAAGTTGATTTCGACCAGATCAGCACGCAAATTGTTTTTAAGGGTATCCGCGGCATATTCCAGCGAAAAATCAAAGATCTTAAGCAGGGCACCAATGGCTACGCTGCTAATGACCTTGGGGTTGCCAAGTTCTTTTGCAATCGCTTTTAGCGGCAGTTTAAGCGCACGATGATCATCAATGGACAGTGATTCGTCGCATAGGATAAAACCATCATCAGAAAGTTGTGGTTGGTGTTCTCGATAGGTTGTTTCATCGATGGCGAAAATGCCATCAAGAGAATCACAATGCGCGTGAAGAAGGGTATTCCCAAATCGTATTTGGGTAAAATTATGGCCACCTCGCACCCGGGACATAAAATCACGAATTGTAAAGAGATGACAACCCGATTGTTTCAGCATTTTTTCAAGAAGCGCGGACATTGTTTCAATGCCGTCTCCGGCGGCTCCGCCTAAAAGTATGTTATACACACAGAACCCTCCAATCAAATAAGATAGCCAACGATAAACGTGGCTTTATTAATACTTACCCAATTATCGGGATTTCCATCTTTCTTAAAGAAATTATTTTTTCTTGTCAATTATAAATTAATAGGCTATAATAACTAGGTCGTGCTAGACGGAGAGTTAGCGGTGCTTTGTAACCTGCAATCCGCTGTAGCAGGGTTGAATTCCCCACCGAGGCACCAGGGTTTGAGGTCAGCCAGAGGTAAAGTGACGTTGAGAGTTGGACCCTTCGCAATAGAACCTTATGAACCCCGTCAGGTCAGGAATGAAGCAGCGGTAAGTAAGATCTTCTATGTGCCGGAGGATTATCTGATTTGAGTTGCCTATCTATGTAACGCTTGGAAACTGGTTGTCGAAGTGGGGTGCACGACAAAAAAGTCTATTTAATACCAAACAGAGTTTGGCATTAAATAGACTTTTTTAGATTGATGTAAAATTATGATACTTAATGGTCATCATGGAATAAAAATTAGGGATGCTCTATATTTCAATAATTATTCTTGCTATAATGAAAAATGATTATCAGCACCAGTCCGTGTTGACGGATAGAGAATAAGATTAAGAATGTGAGGAAAAACCCATGCGATTTTTTCAAGTGAAGCCAGCAATTTATTATGGGGAAGGTTCCCTGAAACAAATTGAGAAACATAATTTTAAGAATGTCTGTATTGCCACCGACCAGGGTA
>JAKLQL010000078.1 GCA_022013395.1 Acetobacterium sp. | reverse complement strand
CGAGTCTTAACTTATGAAATCGAAGGTGATGTAACTAACAAAAAAACAGTAACACTGAAACTGGAAAGTTTTGGGATTCAGGAAGAAGATCGGTTTAATATAAACGTGGGTGATGAAAAATTTACTAGCGAAAAAGAAGAGGGCATATAACAAAAGCAGGGTTTAGTGTTCTCGATAGAAAAAAATAAGCAGGGGCTTGTCAGTCAACTGGAAAGGCAAAAAAATGAATGAGATAAGAACAAAAAAAATAATTGGATCACTGTCCGGTGTCGGAGTGGCCGGGATTGGCATTTACATGATCAGCCATCCAAGAAGTTCGGTGACGCAGATTGTCGTATTATTGATGGCGGCATTGGTGATTTTTGCTGTGATTAATTTGATATCCGTGTTTTTAAAATTTCATGGTGAAAGCAAGAAAATGAAGCTGATCGGAGCATTGGTTAATGTGCTTTTTTCCATGCTGCTTTTTTATTTCAGGTTTGCTCTGGCCGATTTAATTCCCTATATTTTTGCATGTTATATTCTGGTAAACAGTATCGTCAAATTTATATCAGCGGTAACCCTTTGGCGAGATGGCGCTCCCAATTATGGCTTCTATTTCCTAAATGGGCTTTTAAGCTTTGTTTTTGGGGTTTATCTCTTCATCAACAGTTATTTTCAAACTGCCAGCTTCGCCATTGTCGCTGGGATTTATCTGCTTTGGTATGGCTTTACCCTGATTTTTGATGCCTTTAATGAAGAAGAAACCCAGGAAAAGATGAGCCAGTCGGCTAAAAAAATTCAGCGAAAAATGCGAATTGCCTTGCCTTCCTTATTGGGCGTTTTTGTACCCATGGGACTGCTTCGGAAATATGATGAAAAAGTAGCATCTGAAGATGCGAATGCCTATATATTGTCTCAGGAAGTACTGATTCCGGAAAAGGCGGGCATTAACCCCATGAACATTGAAATTCTGGTTCATCTATCCAAAAAAATTATGGAAGCTTTTGGACATGTGGATCTGATCTTTGGCGATCAGGCTATGTCTTATGGAAATTTTGATGGACATTCTTATCGTTTAGGTGGAGCCATGAGCGATGGTGTTCTTTTCATCTGTGATAAGGATCGCTACCTGAGAGAATCCGTTTTAAATGATGGGAAGGTGCTGATCTCGTTTAAAGTAGCTTTTACGGAAGCAGAATTGGAAATAATTAAGGGGAATTATGAACATTTTCAGGAAAATATGTTCGAATGGTTTTGCGATACCCAGCTGTTAGAACAGGGTTTGCTGAAACCCGGGGATTATACCGGCGTGGAAGATATCATTTACAAGGGAACTGGGGCGCGCTTTTATAAGTTTAAAAAGGGTCCTTTAAAGACCTATTTTGCCTTGAATACTAATTGCGTTAAAGTTGCCGATTCGCTTTTTGAAAATACTGGTTTTGAAAAACCAGCCACCGGAAATATTGTGACGCCAGGAGCCTATTATCAATTTCTGATGGGGGCACTGGAACGACCGGGCACCAAAATTTACGAGAAAAAGATATATGCCAAAGAGACCTTTGGAAATGAGCGTGAAATTGCAACTCAGGAAAAACTGTAGCATGATCACTTTAAAAGCCACTTGTTCTAATCAAACAAGTGGCTTTTAAAAATCTATACGCGATTGATAATCTCAGTCAGACTGGACTGGATCGTTAAAAACATGCGATGAAGGTCATTGATCTCCTGCGGCGATAGTGATTCAAATGATTTATTAAACGGTTCAAACAGATCAGAGTTGACACTGCCCAGCTGATCAAAAATAAATTGGCCATTAGGGGTAAGGGTAAAGACGACTTCACGAACGTTTACTGAAGATTTTTCTTTTTCGATCAGTTGTTTTTCAAGAAGCTTGGACGTGCATTTTGAAATGGCACTTTTGGAAATACTCAGTTTATTGGCCAGTTGAGTCAGGTTGATACCTGAAAATTGCCCAATCATATCCAGGGCTTTGAGTTCAGAAGGATACAAGGAATAGGAAACCTCATTTACCGCAAAGGTTTGGGGTAAAACAAGAATATTCTGATAAAGAACCGCAGAATCAATCATCAGTTTTTTAACCGCAGCATGATCAACGGCTAAATCGGGTTGAACATCATTCTGGGTGGCTGGTTTTTCTTTCTTAGTAACAGGACCTGCTTTTTTTTCTTCAATTAAACTTTTCTTTTTTGTCTCTTTTTTTGAATCCTTAACTTCTTTGACATCCAGTTTCTTGCTTTTCTTCTCTTTTTTCAAAATGACACTCCTTTCAAAACAAAATATACCATCTTAACAGGGTGAAAGTTCGAGTTCACCTTGGTTACAGTCTAATAATAACGAATATCCTGATTTTATGCAATAAAAACATGGTCTGGGTTGTTATTTTATTCCAGTTTTTTAGATTGCATTTTATATAGTTTTTAGTTAAAATATTAGCGTGGGTAGGACTGTTTATAATAATGGCTCTACACCGAATTAGAAATAGGAGGAAGAGAATGAAAAAAAGATTGGGAGTATTGATGCTTGCACTGATGCTAGTGGTTGTAAGCGTTGCAGGATGTAGTTCCGGTTCAACATCCAAGAAAAATGACGTCGTTAAGGTTGGTTTTCTTTATGTAGGACCCGCAGATGATGGTGGTTGGTCACAGGCACATGATAATGGTCGTGCAAAAATGGTGGAAAATCTGGGTGGAAAAGTTGAAACCATCGTAAAAGAAAATGTACCTGAAGAAAAAAGCGCCGTTGTTTCTTCAATCAGAGACATGGTTGACCAAGGCTGTACCATTATTTTCGGAACCAGCTATGGTTTCATGGATGGAATGGTCGAAGCTGCCAAAGAATTCCCAGATGTTAAATTTGAACATTGTTCAGGTTACATGACTGCAGATAATTTAGGAACATACTTTGGAAAAATTGAAGAACCCCGATATCTTTCTGGTATCGTTGCCGGTTTAACAACCAAAACAAATAAAATAGCCTATGTTGCAGCAATGCCAATTCCAGAAGTTATTCGTGGAATTAATGCTTTTGCACTGGGTGTAAAATCAGTAAACCCTGCCGCTACCGTTAATGTATCATGGACTAATACCTGGTATGACCCAACGGTTGAAAAAGCAGCAGCTGAAGCACTGATTCAGCAAGGCTGTGATGTAACTGCCCAGCATCAGGATTCAACAGCAACGATGGAAGCAGCTAAAGAAGCTGGTAAATTATCCATCGGTTATGACTTAAGCGCTGCCACAACCATGCCAGAAGTGTATATGACAGCTCCGCTTTGGGATTTCAGTGGTTACTATACTGATACAGTACAATCTGTAATTGATGGCACCTGGAAATCTGAACAATACTGGGGTGGTATGAATGATGGGATTGTTTTACTGGATACCTTAACTGCCCTTGCTCCTGGAACCGCACAGGGTCAAGTTGATACGGCAACAAAGGCCATTAAGTCTGGTCAGCTTACTATTTTCGCTGGTGAACTAAAAGATCAAACCGGTGCTGTAAAAGTACCAGCTGGAACATCCATGACGGATGAAGCCCTTCTGAGTATGGATTGGTTTGTTGATAATGTAGTAGGTAGTTTAAAATAATCAAAAATGGTATAACGGACAGAGTCTTCTGGCTCTGTCCGCTATTTTTAGTAAAGGTGAAAGCATGAACAATGATTATGTCGTTAAAATGGAAAACATCACAAAGGTTTTTGGCAAGGTCAAAGCCCTGGATCATGTGGAATTTTCATTAAAAAAGGGAGAAGTGCATGCCATCCTCGGTGAGAACGGCGCTGGAAAAAGTTCGCTGATGAATGTCTTAAACGGTATTTATATGCCGGATGAAGGACAGATTGAAGTGAAAGGCCAGACTGCCAATATCAGTTCGCCGAAAATTGCCCTGGATTTGGGCATTGGGATGTTACCGCAACATTACAAACTGGTCGACGTTTTTTCGGCGCTGGAGAATGTTGCAGCCGGCAGCCGGAAGACCAGCCCTTTTTTAAATAAGAAAAAGATTTTAGATGAGATGGGGAAATTGATCACTCAATTGGGAATGGATATTAATCCGAATAAAAAGGTTTATGAAATGTCGGTGGCTGAAAAACAGAGTCTGGAAATTTTCAAAGTATTATATCGTGGTGCAGATATTCTCATCCTCGATGAACCGACTGCGGTTTTGACGCCCCAGGAGATCAAGAATCTCTTTAAAATTGTCAGGAAAATGGTGGAAACTGGCTGCTCAGTGATTATCATTACCCATAAACTGGAAGAAGTCATGGAAATCAGCGACCGGATTACGATTATGCGAAAAGGAACCACCATTCAGACGGTG
>JAKLQL010000077.1 GCA_022013395.1 Acetobacterium sp. | reverse complement strand
GGCTGCTAAAAAAAGTAGGACAGCTGATCGCTCAAAAAGGGTATCGAATCAATAATATTGATTCAACCATTATTGCTCAGGCACCGAAACTGAAGCCCTATATGGAAACCATGATCGAAAATATTAGCAGAACGCTGGATTTATCCGGAGGCCGCGTCAGTATCAAAGCCACGACCGAAGAAGGTCTGGGTTTTACCGGAAGTGAATTGGGAATCGCTGCCAATGCAGTGGTGAGTCTTGTGAAAGGAGAAATAATATAATGATCGGAATTATTGCAGCCATGGACAGTGAGGTTCGTGACATCAAGTCTGCGATGGAGGATGGAATCAAGATCCACCACGGGGGGATGACCTTTTTCAAGGGAAAACTCAACGGAAAAGAAGTAGTTGCGGTGAAAAGTGGCATTGGGAAAGTCAATGCGGCGATGTGTACCCAGGTTTTGATTGATGTTTTTAAGGTAACCACTATCATTCATGTTGGTGTAGCTGGCGCCGTTCATCCTGAGCTGGAAATTGGTGATATTGTCATTTCCGAGGACAGTTGCCAATATGATATGGACGCCCGAGCCTTTGGACATCCGCGCGGCGAAATCCCAAATATGGATATTACTTTTTTTAAAGCTGACCCGACGCTGATTGCACTGGCGGTCGCAGCCGCTGAAGAACTGGAGGCATCCTATCGTGTCGGTCGCATCATGACGGCTGATTTAGGGGTAGATTCCAATAAACTTAAAGAAGAACTCCGGGAGGAATTCGGCGGACTCTGTGTGGAAATGGAAGGCGCAGCAGTTGGACAAGTAGCCATGCTGAATCAGGTTCCTTACCTGGTTATTCGTTCCATGTCCGACAAGGCCGACGCCAACCTGACCGATGATTATAAGGCCAATCTGGAAGCATCAATAAAAAATGGCGTAGCCATGGTATTGAGCATGGTTAAAGGAGTCGCATAAGAATGAAGGAACTGGCACTCCGCCCCACCTGGGTGGAAATTGACCTGGATGCATTGACAAGCAATTACGAAGAAATACGCCGGATTGTCGGACCGGATATAAAGATTCTGGGGGTTGTCAAGGCTGACGCTTATGGACATGGCAGTCTGGAATGTGCCCGGACCTTGTGTGATGCCGGGGCAGATATGTTGGCCGTTGCCTTCATTGATGAGGCTATTGCTCTCCGACAGGGCGGCATCACCGAACCGATTTTATTGCTGGGCTTTACTGCCAAAGAACACATCCCGGATCTGGTCCGATGGGATGTCATTCCCGGTGTTTATCAGTTGGATTTTGCCGGGGAATTATCAGATTATTGTATGGAAGCAGGTATCCGACACCCAATTCATATCAAAATCGATACTGGCATGGGTAGAATTGGCATTGGCTGGCGTGACGCGGCTAAGGAAATTGACGTTATGAGTCAATTTGAAGGCATTGAAATCCAGGGCTTATATAGTCATTTTTCAATGGCAGACGCCACCGATAAAAGCTATACCAACGAGCAGGTCCAACGTTATCAGCAAGTCGCTGCAGAACTGGCAGAAAAGAATATTCATATTCCCATTAAACATATGGCTAACAGTGCCGGAATATTTGATGTGGAAGGGGTTCATTTTGACATGGTGCGCCCGGGTATTATCCTTTACGGGCTTTACCCCTCAACGGAAGTGGATCGGTCAAAAATTGATATAAAACCAGTAATGACGCTGAAATCAACAATTGTTCATCTCAAAACGATCCAACCTGGAGAGTCGGTGAGCTATGGCAATAATTTTGTAGCCACCGAGGATCGACTCATTGGCACATTACCCATTGGTTATGCTGATGGGTATACCCGGATGCTAAACGGTATCGCCAAGGTCTGGATTGCGGGTCAACAGGTACCGGTGGTTGGCAATATTTGCATGGATCAGTGCATGATCGATTTAACTGACGTTGACGAGGTTTCTCTTTATGATGAGGTGGAACTCTTCGGAAATAATATTTCAGCGGACATCCTGGCAGCGGCATTGGGAACTATTAACTATGAGATAACCTGTATGGTGAATAAACGGGTACCCCGGGTCTATCTTAAGGACGGCGTTGCACAGACGATCCGCCGGGACATTTTAGATCGGCAAATAAACCCAAATTGTGATAATTATTAAATAGGAAATTGCGAAATTAAAAAACATCGAACAACAGTTGCTCTGGGTGTAGTTTCCACAAACAATTTCATAACGTGTAGGCGAACAGTATAGAAATTGTTTCGTGCGAAACTGGGCACAAAGCTCACGGCACTTTCGCAATTAACTAAATTATTAAATTCAAGGAGAATCAAATGGCATTTTTAGAAGAAACCGTTAGGGGCATTCGTAAAGATATTGTAAAAATGATTGGTCAAGCAGCATCAGGTCATCCCGGAGGTTCATTGTCTTCGGCAGAAATTTTAACGTTGCTGTACTTTGAACAAATGAACGTGGACGAAAAGAACCCCAAAAAAGACGATCGGGATCGTTTTGTTTTGTCAAAGGGTCATGCTGCGCCGGTGCTTTATGCAACCCTGGCTGCAAAAGGCTTTTTCCCCAGAGCAGAGCTACAGGATTTAAGACAACTTGGCTCCATGCTTCAGGGACATCCAGATATGAATAAGGTGCCTGGGGTTGATATGTCAACCGGTTCATTGGGACAGGGAATTTCAGTGGCCGCAGGGATGGCACTGGCCGGAAAAATCGATAACAAAGCCCATAAGGTCTTTGTTTTATTGGGCGACGGCGAACTGCAGGAAGGCCTGGTGTGGGAAGCCGCCATGGCCGCCAGCCACTATCAGCTGAATAATCTGATTGCCTTTGTGGATAACAATAATCTTCAGATTGATGGTGCCATTTGCGAAGTTATGTCACCATTCCCAATTGATGCTAAGTTTAAAGCTTTTGGCTGGAATGTGATTACCGTGGAAGACGGTCATAGTTTTGATGAATTGCGAACCGCTGTGGAAGCCGCAAAAAAATCAGAAGATAAACCAACCGTTATTATTTGCAAAACGGTTAAAGGCAAGTGTGTCTCATTTATGGAAAACAATGCCGGATGGCATGGAAAAGGCCCGAATGCTGAAGAAGTCAAACAAGCATTAGCGGAATTGGAGGCATAATCATGGCAGAAAAAAAATCAACACGACAAGCATATGGCGAATATCTGGTTAAACTAGGGGAA
This sequence comes from Acetobacterium sp., assembly GCA_022013395.1. Lineage (GTDB taxonomy): Bacteria > Bacillota > Clostridia > Eubacteriales > Eubacteriaceae > Acetobacterium. The sequence continues at coordinate 924 of JAKLQL010000077.1, read as the reverse complement.
ACGAACGAAAATCTGGTGGTTTTAGATGCCGATCTCTCTGGCGCAACCAAAACGAATATCTTTAAAAAAGCTTATCCCGACCGACATTTTAATGTCGGGATTGCCGAAGCAAACCTGATGGGCATGTCGGCCGGGCTGGCTACCGCTGGTAAAGTACCTTTTGCCAGTACCTTTGCTATTTTTGGCGCCGGCCGGGCTTATGAAATTATTCGTAATAGCATCTGTTATCCTAAACTGAATGTGAAAATTGCCTTAACCCATTCTGGCATCTCAGTTGGCGAAGATGGTGGTTCCCACCAGTCCATTGAAGATATCGCCCTGATGCGGGTGATCCCCAATATGACTGTGCTATCACCGGCAGATGCCGTTGAAACAGAGAAAATGATGGATGCGGCGCTGGCAATTAACGGGCCCGTTTACATTCGTTTAGGCCGAAGTGATGTGCCAGTACTGTTTGACGAAAACTATGTATTTGAAGTGGGAAAAGCCGGTTTGTTAAAAAGCGGCGACGATGTGACAATCATTGCCACTGGCATGATGGTGGGACCAGCGATGGAAGCGGCGGAACTTTTAAAAGTGGATGGGATTTCGGCTCAGGTTCTTAACATGGGCTCTATTAAACCCATTGATGTAGATGCCATTTCCGATGCTGCCATTAAAACTGGTGCCATTGTTACGGCGGAAGAACACAGCATTATTGGTGGCTTGGGCAGTGCCGTGGCCGAAGTATTGGGTGATGTCGCCCCTGTGCCACTGGAACGGGTTGGTGTCAAAGATTTGTTCGGACAATCCGGAAAAGTTGCACCTCTGATGGAGAAATACGGTTTAACTGCCAACGATATTGTTGAAGCAGCCAAAAAAGCCATCACAAGAAAGTAGTTAAAAAAATTGCCTGAGTACTAAAACTAATAAGCTAAATCGATT
>JAKLQL010000076.1 GCA_022013395.1 Acetobacterium sp. | reverse complement strand
TTTGATGAAATCGCTATAGATCTCAATCGCCCGATCCATTTGCTCGTCGCTGCTATAGGTGATGTCGATGCGATCCATGACTTCATAACCGTTAGATTTTCGCAACTGTTGAATTCGGGAAACAAATTCCCGGGCACATCCTTCATCCAATAAATCCTGATTTAAGCTGGTATCTAAAATAATAAACTTGTTGTTAAACATCTGCACATTAAAGCCTTCTTTGGCGGAAATCCGGATGTCGATGAAATCCTTGCGGAGTTCGAGGCTTTCCCCATCCAACTCAATGACAAAGCTGCCATCAGATTCCAGCTTAGCAACCACCTCACTGGCTTCCACACTTGCCAGAGCCTTGCCCAGCAGCTTGACATTTTTGCCAAGAATCGGGCCGGCGACCTTGAAGTCCGGTTTTAACGCATAGTTCATAAAATCACCCAGATTGTCTTCAAAAGCGACTTTTTTAATATTCAGTTCCTCTTCGATCAAGACGCATAAATCGCCCAGGGTTTCCCGGTATTTGCCATCAACAATAATCTTGGACAGCGGTTGTCGGACCTTGATCTGCGCTTCTTCTCTGGCACCACGGCCGAGACTGACCAGTTCCCGAACCAGATCCATTGGTTCTTCAATGGCATCCAAAATCAGCTCTTCGTTCACCGTTGGATAGTCGGCCAGATGGACCGAAACGCCGTCGGTCAGCTTTTGATAGAGTTCTTCGGTGATATATGGCGCAAAGGGAGCACACAGGCGGACCACCCCTTCCAGGACTTCCCAGGTGGTGTTGTAAACGGCTTTTTTATCTTCAGTCAGTTCGGTTCCCCAGAAGCGGCGACGGTTACGGCGGATGTACCAATTGGATAAATCTTCATTGACAAAGTTCTGGATTTTCTTGACCGCTTTGGTTAAATCGAAGACTTCCATTTCTTCACGGACTTCTTTGACCAGGCGGTTGTATTTAGACAAAATCCAGGCATCGATTTCCGGACGCTGCGCATAGGGCACAAAGAATTCCCGGGGATCGATGTTGTCGGTGTTAGCATAAAGGGCAAAGAAAAGATAGGTATTTTTCAGGGTGTTAAAGAATTTGCTCTGCACTTCTTTGATCCCCTTGACATCAAAACGGGTGGGGGTCCAAGCTGGTGACACATAGAGTAAATACCAGCGCAGGGCATCAGCCCCATATTCTTCAAACATTTCAAACGGATTAACGGTGTTGCCCTTGGTTTTGGACATTTTCTGTCCTTCCGCATCGAGAATCAGGTCATTGACTAACACCTTTTTGTAGGGCGCTTTGCCGGTCACGAAGGAAGAAATCGCCAGCAATGAGTAAAACCAGCCGCGCGTCTGATCGATCCCTTCACAGATGAAGTCGGCCGGGAATTGTTCTTCCCACAGTTCTTTATTTTCAAACGGGTAGTGATGTTGCGCAAAGGGCATCGAGCCAGAATCAAACCAGCAGTCGATAACGTCTTTAACCCGGGTCATTGTTTTGCCGCAATCCGGGCAGGTGAAATGAACCTCGTCCACATAAGGGCGGTGTAGCTCAATGCTTTCGTCAATATCCTCAATCGCCCGATCAACCAGTTCTTTTCGGGAACCGACGGTTTCCAACTTACCGCATTCGTCACAGCGCCAGACCGGCAGTGGTGTTCCCCAGTAACGACTTCTTGAAATCGCCCAGTCATTAAGGTTTTCGAGCCAGTTACCAAAGCGTTTTTCACCGACAAAATCCGGGTACCATTCCACACCGTTATTGTTTTCAATTAAAGTATCTTTGATTTTGGTCATTTCCAGATACCAACTTGGTTTGGCATAATATAACAACGGGGTTTTGCAACGCCAGCAATGGGGATAATTATGAAGCACCTTTTCTTTTTTGAACAGCTTGCCTTCAGCTTTCAACCATTTGATGATATCCAAATCGGCATCGATGACAAATTGTCCCTTCCAGGGGGTATCGGTATATTTTCCATCTTCAGCTACTGGCTGCAGGACGGGCAGATTGTATTGACGGCCGACCTTGTAGTCATCTTCCCCAAAAGCTGGAGCAATATGAACAATCCCGGTGCCGTCTTCGGTAGTGACATAATCGGCACAGGTGACAAAAAAGGCTTTTTTATCCGGCTTCACAAATGGCATCAGCTGGTCATACTCAACATATTCCAGTTCCGAGCCCTTCATTTCGGCCAGGATTTCGTAGTCGTCGCCCAGTAATTTGGGCGCCAGCACCTTGGCACAGATATAAACTTCATCGTTACTGCGGGCTTTGATGTAATCCGCATCGGGATGCACGGCCAGAGCGACATTGGCAGCCAGTGTCCAGGGGGTGGTGGTCCAGACTAAAAAGTACTCATCAGCATCCTTGCGTTTAAACGCGGCGACGACAGTATTGCTTTTAATTTCCTGATAGCCCTGGGCAACCTCATGGGAAGCCAGGCCGGTACCACAACGGGGGCAATAGGGCATGATCTTGTGACCTTCATAAAGAAAGCCTTCTTTATTGAACTTATCGAGAATCCACCAAACGGTTTCAATATAATTGTTATCCAAAGTGATGTAGGGATCTTCCATGTCAATGAAGTAACCCATTTTGCGGCTCATTTCCTTCCACTGACTTTCATAATTGAAGACGGATTCCTTGCATTTTTCGTTGAACTTATCGATGCCATAGGCTTCAATTTCCGGTTTGCTGGACAGACCCAGTTGTTTTTCAACTTCGATTTCCACCGGCAGACCATGGGTATCCCAGCCGCCTTTACGGAGTACCCGGTAGCCATCCATTACCTTGTATTTACAAACGGTATCTTTCAGGGTCCGGGCCAGAACGTGATGGATCCCCGGGCGACCATTTGCGGTGGGAGGGCCTTCATAAAAGACAAAATTCTCTTTGCCTTCGCGGTTATCAATGGTTTTCTGCAAAAGATTCATCGCTTCCCATTGTTTTGAGATATTGTCTTCTCTTTCGCCGATTTTTCCTTCTATTAGTGTTTTAAACTGTGCCAAATTTCTACCTCCATTAAGTCTCTCTTATTGAATTCTCTTAGTTAAATTAAATGATTTAAGTAAATGCTCTGAATTTAATACTATAAATTAAATACGCTAAAACAAATGCTCTCAGCTCTTTTGAATAAATTAAGTTCTAGATAAATTAAGTTCTAAAAAATAACTACTCTAAAATAAATGTGTTCAACGATACGATTAGATAAAACCGAATAAACACAAAAAACGCCCCCTGAAAAATCAAGGGACGAAAAATCGCGGTACCACCCAAGTTGACAGCAAACTGCCCACTCTCTGAATTTAACGATTCCCCGGGGTCTCCTACCCTGATTTAACCATGGTTAATCCAGTCTCAGAAATCCTGTTCAAAGGTGATCTTCCTGAGGTATCTCTTAATAATCTCTCACCAAAATGATTATCTCTCTGTTAAAGCTTCCCACAAGACATCCTTGTCATAACATTTAATTTTCTTATTTTTGTAATGCTTTAAAAGTAAAAAGGTCTGTTTTATATTCTATCTAATAACCTTAATAAAATCAAGTTTTTTGAATTCTTTATTCTAAAAATTAAGAATCTCGGTTATAATAATGATAATCAACCAATCTCTGATCGGATCAGGTAATTACCAAACAAACTGCAATACTTATATACCCATTCAATTACCTGCTGATTAAATACAAAAGGAGTTAACTATGAAAATACGTTATGTCGTTCTTTCGGTCTTACTCATTGGAGTCCTTATCGTCGGCGCTGTCTTTATGATGCCAAAGCTGATTAATAATGAAACAGCATCCACCAATGACACAAGTACTACATCAGTAACCAAACAACCTGATCCCATAAAAAACAATCAACCCGATACAACCGCTACCACAGTCATTACCGTTCCTCAGGAAATGCAGACCATCATAGACGAGAATGCTGCCGAAATCTATGTCGATGAACCTGGCCTATTGGCTTCAAATTATCCCAGCCAACTGGTCCCTCTCTATGGCGTACAAAGTGTTTCGGAATCCAATCAGATTACCAATGCCTCTGGCAAACCCGGATGGAAAGCCAGCTACGTTTCTGATTATACCATTGATGAGATCCTAAGTTTTTATCAACCGCTTTTATCCAGCGCTTCAGACTATGCTGAAGAAACGATCTC
>JAKLQL010000008.1 GCA_022013395.1 Acetobacterium sp. | reverse complement strand
TAGAAGCAGGAAAACTGAATACGGATCAAAAGAGACAATTGGTCAAGGAATTAACCGATACCGCCGCAAAAGTGATGCAAATACCGGAACAGGCTTTCATCGTCTTCTTGAAAGAAAATGAAATGGAGAATATCGGAGCTGGCGGTGAGCTGCTATCAGAAAGACAAGCCTAAAAAAACGATAATTTTCTGATATGCTTGATTATTTCGATCGAATGATGCCATATATGCTAAAAAACCATGTTGAAAGGAGAAAACCGATGACGATTAAGGAAGCCGCTGAAAGAACCGGCATTTCGATTGACAATTTGCGTTATTACGAGCGGATTGGCTTGTTTCCGGAAATCCCGAGAAATTCATCTGGGATGAGGGATTATGATGAGATGTCATTGCACTGGATTGACTTTGCCATGCGCTTTAAACGTGGCGGCATGTCGTTGGAGGCTATTCGGGAATATATTCAACTGGCGCTGCAGGGTGAAGTCACAAAGCCAGCAAGAAAAGAAATCTTACTGGATGCAAAAAAAGACTTGGAGAAAAAAATGGCTGAAATCCAGGAAAGTCTGGATGTCATCAACTATAAATTGGATACCTACGAACAGAAATGCGAACCGATTACGATGGAAATGGTCAATGCCTGGAAAGAACAGAAGCATTAAATAAACGATGAATCATTGCGGAGATGTCATTAAATCAGGTAGCGGTTGTGCTTGGGGTTATGACACAGAATGTCATTATCGGTGACTTTTTTGACCAGAAGAATCAGAAAGATCGCAAGCGATCTGAAAAATGAATTGACCAAATAAACGAAAATAACGATCTAAAAAAATGGAGGAAACGATGATTTACAATAATTTTCAGGATGAAAAACTCTCAGCCCTTGGTTTTGGGGGCATGCGTCTCCCAACAATTGGCGAAGGCTTTAGCGCCCCGGTCAATGAGGAAGAAACAGCAAAGATGGTGGATTATGCCATCAAGAATGGGGTGAACTATTTTGATACGGCTTACGCCTACCATGGCGGAGCATCCGAAACCGTGTTGGGGAAGATTCTCAAAAATTATCCCCGGGACAGCTATTATCTGGCCAGCAAATTTCCGGGTTATGAAGTCAGAGAAAGCTGGGATGCAAAAGCCCAGTTTGAGGAGCAGCTGGAAAAATGCGGCGTCGATTATTTTGACTTTTATCTGATCCATAACGTCTATGAGCGAAACATCGATGTTTATTTTGACGAACGTTGGGGCATTGTTGAATATCTGATTGAGCAGAAGAAAAACGGCCGCATTAAACATCTGGGTTTCTCAACCCATGGTCTCAAACCAACCATTGAGCGTTTTATTGAACGCTACGGCGAACACATGGAATTTTGTCAGATTCAGCTGAATTATCTGGACTGGAAATTACAGAAGGCCAATGAAATCTATGCGATGCTGGTCGAAAAGAATATACCCATTTGGGTGATGGAGCCAGTTCGAGGCGGGGCTCTGGCCAATTTTGACGATGAAAAAACAGCTAAGCTTCGTGAACTGCGACCAAATGAAAGCACCGCAGCCTGGGCCTTCCGCTTTCTTCAGGGATTATCGGGTGTGGTGGTGACCCTGTCAGGAATGTCAACGCTGGAACAGGTGGAGGAAAACATCAAAACCTATGAATCGATTAAACCGCTGACAGAACAGGAACAATCTGTGATTGCAGAAATCAGAGATAGTATGCTCGAGATGCTGCCCTGTACGGCCTGTAAATATTGCTGTTCAGAGTGTCCCAAAGAACTGGATATTCCAACTCTTCTGCATCATTATAATGATCACAAATTCCAGCCGGGCTTTATTGCACCGATGGCCATTGCCGGAATGGACGAGGAAAAGCGACCGGGTGCCTGCATTGAATGTGGCCAGTGCAAACAGGTTTGTCCCCAGAATATTGATATCCCCACAGCTTTGAAAGATTTCCAGAAGATGCTGGATGAAGGATCGGCCTGGGGTTGATACTTTTTCAGTTTAACAAAAGAGCAACCGATCAAATAAAAGCATCAGAAGAATAAAAAGTAGTAGAAGGAAGGAAAAAATATGAACAACAAGAGTAGTTTAGTAGCATATTTTTCAGCCAGCGGGGTAACCGCTAAGGTTGCTAAGACGCTTGCCCAGGCGACCAATGCAGATATTTTCGAAATCAAACCAGAAGTACCCTATACACAGGCAGACCTAAACTGGATGGATAAAAAAGCCCGTAGTACCATCGAAATGAAGGATAAAAAGTCCAGACCAGCCATTGCTGAGAAGCTTTCGAATATGGATGACTATGATGTGGTGTTTTTAGGCTTTCCAATCTGGTGGTACGTTGCGCCAACAATAATCAATACGTTTCTGGAGGAATATGATTTGGCAGGAAAGACCATTGTTCTTTTCGCAACATCAGGTGGTAGTCAATTTGGAAAGACTGTCGCCAACCTCAAAGGCAGCTGCTCTGATTCAACAAAGATGATTGAAGGAAAGATTCTCAAAGGCAGCGCTTCCAAAGAAGAACTGACTGTCTGGGTAGAGAGTCTTTAATTTTAAATTTAAAAATCAGGAGATTGCAATGATGGCCGTGGAATCAGGCACTTATCGACGACGTTTTGTTCAGTATCAATCTGGCCGATGATACCATGAGAAAGACTAACGTGAGATATTGGCCAATGCCCCGGAGCCTTCATTCCGAGGCATTGGCATGTATTGCAGCCATTGTGGCATCTGTTCAAAAAAGATTGGTACTGCCGAAGTGAACAAAAATATCAGAAATGAGAAAAAAGAAAGGCTGTTTTTCACTTTTGGGGATAATGACTTCTGCAAAATTTAAAAAAACAGCTGTTTTTCCATCGTTCTTTGGAAATTTTCGATCAGAAAAAGCTGGCACGCTTATTGCGATGTATAAATAATGATATAAATAGGCATAAGTGCAGTAAGGAAGGTTATTCAAGTGCTGGATTTAAGAATTTTAACACAGTCTGTTGGTGATTTGGAAGAAGAAAAGGTTATGGATCTGCTCGATGATTTTATTACGGAGAATCCATCTGAATTGGAAGTTCGAGAAGCCATAGCAGCCTGTCAGAGTGGTATGGCCCTGGTTGGGAATCACTTTGAAAAAGGGGACTATTTTGTCGCCGATCTGATTTTTGCCGGCGAATTATTGACTGAAGCCATCAATCGGCTAAAACCAATTTTAAGTGAGCATGAATCCATGACCTCTGGAACAATTGTCCTGGGGACAGTTTATGGAGATCTTCACGATATCGGCAAAAACATCTTTAAAATTATGTCAGAAGCAGCTGGTTTTAAGGTCATTGATATGGGAATCGATGTTGACCCTGACGATTTTGTTGAAAAAGCAAAAAGCTGTATGCCATCAATTATTGGAATGAGTGGGATTCTGACGATGTCCATTGATTCAATGAAAGCCACTATCACCGCATTAAGAGCTGCCGACATCACCGCCAGAATAATTATTGGCGGACATCCTGTGACGGCAGAAGTCTGCCAACTCATTGGTGCTGACGGATATACCACAAACGCGGCTGAAGGTGTGAAAATATGTCAGCGTTGGATGACAGGCTGATTCTATTCTTAAAATAGAATATTGCAAAAATTGTTGTTTCCGAAAACTAAATTATAGTATAATATCATCAAGATACCAGTGTGTCCGAATCAACTTATCATGGTTCGAAAAATAAACAAGATTCCAGAATCATTTATGATTAAGGTTTGGAGTCTTTTTTTAATGAGTTTGATTTTGAAAGGAGCAAAGAAATGAGTGTTGAAGTAAAACCGGGGT
>JAKLQL010000075.1 GCA_022013395.1 Acetobacterium sp. | reverse complement strand
GATCGATTTTATAAAACCAAAGCCATCCGTATTATAACCGATCATTTTTCCGTCCCGATAAACAACGGTATTAACCGCTCCGATTTTTTCGGCCAGTGGGTCTAACCCATCCAAATATTTCATGACTTCCATTTTATGCGGTTTGGTAATATTAAACCCGCCAAAATTCATCAACCGGAAGCCAGCAACCAGTTTTTCCAAATCTTCAGCCTTGACGCCAACTGGTAGATAAAGGGCATCCACCCCGGTCGCTTTAAATAACCCATTGTGTAACTGGGGTGATAAACTTTGGGCAATGGGATCGCCGATAACGGCATATATTTTAGTGTTGACTGATATTTTCATGAAAGTCTCCTTTAATTCTATCTTTATTTTTGCATTGTAACACAGGATTGGTGGTTGGTAAATGCACACTGAATGTCGGACCGGACATTTTTTTATTATTATGCAGATAATTGCATAAAGTCTTTCCGCCCCATCATTCCTGTGTTATAATTTCAGAGGAAAATGAAAGAATGGAGGAGATTTTTGAATACTCAAAGAATTATACAAGTTGATGAAAAGGTTCCACTGAATATGCTGGCGCCCTTAAGCTTGCAGCACATGTTTGCAATGTTTGGGGCCTCTGTTTTAGTGCCGTTCCTATTTGGCATTAATCCCGCCGTCGTCCTTTTTATGAACGGTATCGGAACCTTATTGTTTATGTTTATTACAAAGGGAAAGGCACCGGCCTACCTTGGTTCAAGTTTCGCGTTTTTGGCACCGGCCGGTATCGTCATCGCCACCTGGGGATATTCCTATGCATTAGGCGGCTTTGTCGTTGTCGGTTTATGTGGTTGTATCCTGGCCGGGATCATCTACAAATTTGGTATCGATTGGATCAATGTGGTTTTACCACCTGCCGCCATGGGCCCAGTCGTTGCGCTCATCGGTCTTGAACTGGCTGGAACTGCCGCCAGCACTGCTGGAATCATCAGCAATACCAGCTATGTTCTTGATGAAGCTACCGGTCTTTATCAACAAGTTGTTACCAGCATCGAACCTAACAATGTGATTGTCTTTCTCGTCACTCTGGGCTTTGCTGTTTTTGGCTCGGTATTGTTTAAAAAGTTTTTTGCCGTTATCCCAATTCTGATCGCCATCGTTGCCGGATATATCGCTGCTCTGATAACTGGTGTTGTCGGTCCGGCAACCTTTGAAGCGGTTGCCGCTGCGCCCTGGTTTTCAATCCCGAATTTCCAGCTCCCACAATTTAAGTTAGAAGCAATTATTATTATTCTGCCGGTGCTGCTGGTGCTTACTTCTGAGCACATTGGTCACCAGATTGTTACCAGTAAAATTGTTGATCGCGATCTATTAAAAGATCCAGGTCTTCACCGTTCACTGCTGGGCGATTATATCTCAACCGCACTTTCCGGGATGGTCGGTTCGGTACCAACTACAACCTATGGTGAAAACATTGGTGTTATGGCGGTGACCAAGGTTTACAGTGTGCAGGTTATCGCTGGTGCGGCAATCTTATCGATTGTCTGCTCGTTTGTCGGCAAATTGTCGATGCTGATCGCTACTATTCCCGGGCCGGTTATTGGCGGGATCTCCTTTTTACTTTATGGGATGATCGGTGCTGCCGGGATTCGGATTCTGGTTGATGCCCAGGTGGATTATGGCAAATCACGAAATCTTGCTTTAACCTCGGTCGTTTTTGTTGTTGGTTTGTCCGGTGTGGCCGTTACTTTTGGTAGCATTCAATTATCCGGGATGGTTCTTTCCACCATCGTCGGGATGATTTTAAGTCTAATCTTCTTTGTGTTAGACAAGTTAAACCTGACCAATGATCGCGAAGAAGAACATCTTTATGACCAACCCTAAGTCATGATTGTGGGCGGGTCATACCCGCCCCTACGAATCTGTCAAAAGAAAGAATAACCTGGTATCGAACCAATAACTGATCATTTTGATCAGTTATTTTTTTTGTAAAGTCTGTGCTGTTGTAAAAAAGCAAAATTTCTATTATACTGATAGTAATAAAAGATCGCTAACTAATAATCACGATAGAAATAGAAGGTAACACCGATGAAAAATGATATGAAAATTGCAGTCTTAATTGATGCAGATAATGTTTCTGATAAGTATATCAAGTATATTTTTGACGAAATCTCCAACCTTGGTATGCCAACATATAAACGCATCTATGGTGACTGGACCAAACCCCAGCTGGCATCCTGGAAAACCGTGCTGCTGAATTATTCCATTACACCGATTCAGCAATACAGCTATACCACTGGAAAAAACGCCACCGATGCGGCTCTGATTATTGATGCCATGGATATTCTTTATTCGAATAATGTAGACAGTTTTTGCATTGTATCCAGTGACAGTGACTTTACCCGATTGGCTACCCGCTTACGGGAAGCCGGTATGTATGTGGTCGGCATGGGCGAAAAGAAAACACCCACACCATTTATTTCTGCCTGTGAAAAGTTCAAATATCTGGAAGTCATTGCCAGTGAGCCCGGAGATACTGAAG
>JAKLQL010000074.1 GCA_022013395.1 Acetobacterium sp. | reverse complement strand
ATGATTCGGTTCGTGTTGTCATCATGGAAACCAGCAAAGATCATATCTTTGCAGTTGAAGAATTGATGATGCCGATCCTTCCGATTATTCGTGTTAAAGATATTGCCGAAGGTATTGACTTAGCAGTTAGCTTAGAACATGGCAATCGTCATACCGCGATTATGCATTCAACAAATATTAACAACTTAACTGAAATGGCAAAAAGAGTGCAAACCACTATTTTTGTTAAAAATGGTCCTTCCTATGCTGGTATTGGTGTTGGCGGGGAAGGGTATACAACCTTTACCATTGCCGGCCCAACCGGTGAAGGCCTAACATCTGCTAAGACATTTACTCGTAAAAGAAGATGTGTATTAGTAGGAGGATTTACGATTAAATAATAGAGGTGTTGTTCATGAGCGCAAATTTAGTAGAATTGGTACAAAACGCTGGCATCGTAGGTGCCGGCGGGGCAGGGTTTCCAACCCAGGTCAAGTTAAATTGCACCGTTGACACAGTTGTTGTCAATGGCGCAGAATGCGAACCATTATTGCGCGTTGATCAACAATTAATGGCTCTGGAGACTGTTAAAATGCTAACAGCTCTTCAGGCTGTTATGGATCAAACACAAGCAAAGGAAGGCATTATCGGCCTAAAAAAGAAATATACACCTGCAATTGAAGCATTAAACAAAGAATTGCCTAAATTTCCTAAGATTAGAATGCACTTGTTAAAGAATTTCTATCCTGCCGGGGACGAACAGGTTCTTGTTTATGAGACGACTGGACGGATTGTACCGGAAGGCGGAATTCCATTAAACGTGAATACATTAGTTATAAATGTGGAGACACTTGTGAACATTTATGATATAATGGTAGACAATAAACCGGTTATGGATACATATTTGACACTAACAGGTGAGGTTAAGAATAAGCTTACCACGAAGGTACCCTTGGGTATCACGGTGCGTGAAGCATTGGAATTAGCTGGCGGACCAACCATTGACGATTTTGTCGTAATTAACGGCGGTCCGATGATGGGAAAGATCGTCGATCCTGAGTCGACGATTACGAAAACAACAAAAGGACTGATCGTTTTACCAAAAGATCACCCGTTGATCATTTCTAAAACGAAGTCTATCAAGGAAACCATGAAAATGGCTGGAATGGCTTGTATGCAATGTAACTATTGTACCGAGCTGTGTCCAAGATACGCATTAGGGCATAATTTACAACCCCATAAATTGATGCGGATTGCCGCTTATGGTTCAACCTGCGACACGACCACTCAAGCTACAAACGCTTTTCTATGCTGTGAATGTGGCTTATGTCAATATGCATGTGTAATGGACCTACAACCTTGGAAGTTCAATAACATGCTGAAGCGAGAACTTGGAAGCAGAGGTTTGAAAAACCCTCATCACGAAGCTCCAACATCTGCAATACCCTTCAGAGAAGGCAAGCAGTTTAATGTTTACCGTTTGGTATCACGATTGGGACTGACGAAGTATGATCTTCCGGCTCCAATGGTTGAAACGGATAAAACGTTTACTAAAGTCAACCTATTATTGTCACAACATATAGGTGCTCCTGCAGTGGCAGTTGTAAACGTTGGGGATTATGTCGAAAGAGGTCAACTGGTTGGGGATATCCCTGATGGAAAACTGAGCTCAAAAGTTTTTGCGAGTATTAGCGGTAAGGTAATTACCGTGGATAGTGAAAAAATCACTATCGTGTCCTAAATTTTATTTTAAGGGGGATATTATGGACTTTACAATGTTAATCGCCGCATTTGGCGGTGGCTTATTAGCCACATTTATGGGCGGGATCACAGCCTTTGTTTTCACCGGTTTAACCGTTTTTGCAGCAATCATGGGTGGAGCGGCTGGTGCACCTGCAGTTGGTATTATTAGTTTCGGTTCCTGGTTTGGTCCACATATTGCCTTCGCAGGTGCTGTTGCCGGTGCTGCGTTTGCAATGACAAGAAATCATATTGAAAATGGACAGGATATCGTTACTCCACTGGTTAAATTCGGCGATCCGATGGTATTGATCGTTGGTGGTATCTTCGGTATGGTTGGTTTCCTGATTCAATATATCGTTGGACCACTGGTTGGACCAATTCTCT
>JAKLQL010000073.1 GCA_022013395.1 Acetobacterium sp. | reverse complement strand
ACATTACCTGTCGCGTCAACGGCGAAGTCCGGCAGCACTCCAATACTGGTCGGATGATCTTTGATATTCCTTCTATCATCAGCGACCTGTCCCAGGGCATGACGCTGCTGCCAGGAGACATCATTCTGACCGGAACCCCAGCAGGTGTCGGCTTTGCGCTTGATCCGCCGCAGTTTTTACAGCATGGTGACGTAATTGAAGCCGCCATTGAAAAAATCGGTATCCTAAAAAACACAATTGAATAACACAATCGAGTAAAACCAAAGCAAAGCCAGCAACGCCCTAATGTTAGTATCTTTAGGACATTGCTGGCTTATTAATTAGAAAACAAACTTATACCGGCAGGCGTTTTAGACTGAATACCCCTACTGATACTATAAACAACAGTAAAATAAACATCGCAAAACCACCGCTAATCAAAGTGATACTACTTTGTCCATTGACAATAGCAAGTCCGTCAAAAGTATTATATAAAGAAAACTTTCCTAAAAAGGCCGTCTTCTCAGAAAGCTTGCTGAGTGTATTGAGCAAGAAAAAAACAATCGGGAGCAAAGCTCCAAAGAACAGTGCTGGTTTGGTACTGTTAAACAGACAGGAAAAGAAAAAACAGAACATTCCAATCGTCATAGTCATCAGACACGCACCGATATTTAATTTTAAAAATACTTTTTCATCCAACATTCCCGGGAAAAAATGTTGACTCATCCCATACCCTACCAGAAAAAGCACCGTAAACAGAACGGCAATGGAAGCCAGCAGATAAATTCCCTGGGTGACAATGATTTTAATCCGACTATTAGGGGTACTCAATAAGCTGATAAAAGATCCTTCATAAACCCATTTTGCCACCAGTCGATTGGCCAAAATGATACAGTAAACCATCGGGAAAAGATAAATCAGAAAACCATAAAACATACTGGCAATAAATCCAGTGAGACCACTATCAATTGTGCCAAAGCCCATAGCGTTAACCAGGGTTACTGGTAGGATGGACAACATATCCACTAATGCGCCAATCCCGTTCGGGTCATACATATAGATGATAACAGCCAGATAAATGGACATCAATGCCATAAAAAGAAGAAGCAGAAGGGTATTGTTTTTCATGTTTTTCAGAAACAAGGGAATACTCATGCTTTTTTTACCTCCATGGCTTTTTTCGTACTATCCGCATTTTCTTGCGGTTTCAGGTCTTTCTCTCTGACTACTTTTATTTTCTCGTCTTTATTTTGCACAGCTTTTTTAGTCTCTTTATGTTTAATTTCTTTGTGATAATGCTGTTGGAAGATTTCTTCCAACGATTGGGTTTTTGAATTAAACACCAACACCTTTTCATGAGATAAAACCTTTAAGAGCACGTCAATCCGGTCTCCCTGTGAAAAGATTTCGAAGTCACTTTGTGAAAACTGGTGATAACCGAAACCATATTTTTTAATTTGTTCCAGATTGGGAGGTGCTGCAAATTTAACCAGATAAGCTTTGGTTTCTTGAGCTCGCAGACTGACGATATCGGTATCTTCAACCAGATGGCCTTCTTTAAGGACTCCGACCCGGTTGCAGGTTCGTTCCACTTCTTCAAATTTGTGCGTCGCTAACAACACTGTTTTTCCCCGTCGTTTTTCTTCCAGAATGAGATCCAGAAGCCGGGACTGCATCAGCGGATCCAGTCCGCTGGTGGGTTCATCCAGCACCATAATTTGGGGATCATGCATCAAGGCCGTCACAATGGCAAGTCTCTTTTTCATACCATTTGACATATTTTCGATTTTGCCCCGAGTATCCACTTCAAAGCGCTCGATTAACTCGTCTCTGACTTTTGTATCTTTTGCTCCGAAGGACCCGCGCATTTGTCTGATAAAATTGAGATACTCTTTCACCCGCATGTTTTCAAAGAGGGCCACATCCTCAGGGACATAACCCAGATGCTTTTGGATCGCCGATGCTCTGCTAAAACAGTTTAGTCCGTCGATGGTGGCACTCCCCCGACCAGCCCGGATAAACCCCATAAGCATCCGAATGGTTGTCGTTTTTCCAGCATCATTTGGTCCGACATAACCAAACACCTCACCTTTGCCAACCTTTAAATTCAAGTCAAAAATCCCCTTAGTACTTGAATATTTAAGGGTGACATCCTTTATTTCAATCATTCTTTATCTCCTTACAACAAATTAGCGTTATTTGATGGGATCTCCAGCTTTATCCATTCGCTGATTCAGCGCATTGGCAATGCGACCGAAGTCGGATCCAGTGAGGGTCTCCCCTCGGATACCAGGTGGTATTTCACAGGCTTCCAAAACCGCGAGTAGTACTTCTTTATCAAATGGGGTATTCATCATCAGCCCATTGATCAGGGTTTTTCGTCGGTTCAGAAAACTAGCTTTGACAACCGATAAAAACAATTCTTTATTTTCAAGTTCGATTCTTGGTGTGGCCAGCTTTTTCAACGTCACCACGATGGAATCTACCTTTGGTTTGGGGATAAACACATGTGCTGGTACCTCAAAATCGATGGAAATATCAGCATAAAATTGAGCGACGATACTCAGAGATCCATAGGCTTTTGTCCCGGGAACCCCGCACAAACGCTCCCCCACCTCTTTTTGTATTAAAAAGGTCATGCTTTCCACTGGCAGATCGGATTCCAAAAAACCCATAATGATGGGGGTTGTTATATAATAAGGTAAATTTGCCACAATTTTAAGTGGCATGTTTGATAGATCATCTGCTAATATTTCTTTAACATTCGTCTTTAAAATATCGCCCTGAACAACTGTGACATTATCGCATTCTTTCAGTGTTTCATGCAGAACCGGGATGAGTTTTTTATCAATTTCAACGGTGATCACCTTTCCGGCATGATCGCTGAGTGCCTGGGTCATCGTCCCAATCCCTGGTCCTATTTCTAAAACCAGATCGCCTTCTCCGACGTCCCCGGCTCTTACTATTTTTTGGACAATATTTTCATCAATTAAAAAGTTTTGTCCAAACCGTTTATTGAAGTGGAGATCATATTTTTTTAGGATTGTTTCAATAACCCTTGGTGATGTTAATTTTTCCATTCATTTCCTTTCATTTTACAACTATTTACGCATTATGAGAGACTCCAGAGATTTCGTTCGCAATTTAACTATTATACACTTTATTTAATCCCACGTGAAGACTTTGTCACTAATTCACTGCTGAAAGACCTGACCTTTTCGATTTTTATGATTAATTTCGATAATTACATTCATTATAACGTCTAATGATTCTTTTCGCAATTATTTCGAATTTGATGATCCTCAAATTCATGCGTTTTTCATCAAAATATGGTAACTGCTGCTAGAATTTGAATAGAAAGAATCTTTTTTAAAACTATTTTCATAATCCTCTTATTCAATCAACCTTTAACCCAAAGTTTTTAAATTGCTCACAATGCTTCAACGACATATCAAAAACTCGTCAACAGGCAACTTTCCTGAAACGCCTAAAAATTTTTAGTTTATTAATTAAAAAATCAATGGCATTCATCGAACATAGAAAACGCCAACATAACTCATTTCTGGATATCAGTTTTACTTATTGGTAAGTTAGTTCATATTAGCTTAAACGTAAATTAATTATATATTTTTAAGATTACTTCTAAAATTATTGAATCGATGCTAAAGACAATGTTTATATTTCCTTTTGTCAAGCCGTTTTTCTATCTTTCAAAAATAAACTGTTCAATAAATTTCTACTTATTTCTTAAATGAATTTAACCGCAGACTTGCAAAATCTCCGGGTCTATTGTATTATACGCATTGCTAATTTGTAAATAAATTGCAACAACCAATGATGCATTTAAGTCACAGACATCACCGTGACACCATCATGTATTGACAACGGAGGTCAAATGAAGAAAAATTTAATAAAAAGTGCCTGTGTGAGTCTTGCCTTTGTTTTCTGTCTGGGTGTGGTACCCGGACCGGTTATGGCAGAAGAACAAACGGTGGACGTAACACAAATTGCCCAAGCTATTGAAACTGCACAAGCGGAATCAGCTGCTCCCCTGCCAAATTTATTTTCAGCACGAACCACTGCACCTGGTTCAGATAATGCCTATTTTTTTGCTGATAATCCTTATGCCCAAGGCGGATATGGTATGCCGAACTGCACTGCCTATGCCTTTGGTCGAGCTTATGAAATTTTAGGGACCAAACCTAATTTGTGTATGGGCAATGCCAATTCCTGGTGGGCTTATAACCAGAGTACCGGTTATTATCCATCCGGTTCCACTCCCAAACTCGGCGCCGTTATCTGTTGGGGCGGCAGTTCTGACGGACATGTGGCGATTGTTGAAGCCATCAATGGCAATACGGTCACCCTTTCTGAATCAACCTATAGCGGTATCTTTTTCCAGAATTACACCTATACCATTGGTGCTGAAGATTCAACCTCTGTCGGCGGATTCCAAGGTTATATCTACATCGGCGATTATATCGATGCTGCATCCGATACAACTGCTCCAACATTATCAGATGTCCTTGTCACCGATTATGAAAACCAGGGAATTCGGGTTACTGCACTGGTTTCGGATGATTTAAGCGGTGTTGGACGGGTATTTTTTCCAGTCTGGACCGAAAATGGTGGTCAGGACGATCTAATCTGGTATGAAGGAACTGTTGAAGGTAACGTGGCCAGCTGTTTTATTCCATACAGTGATCACAACAACGAACTTGGCAGCTATAATGTTCACGTTTATGCCTATGACAAAGCCGGCTTATTCAGTATGATTGGTACCTCAATCACAAGAGCCGACACCTTTACCAGCCTGGGTGAAATTAGTTTAAAAAGCTAACTTATTGATGTAAAACAAAAAGTCTTCCAGAGTAGTGGTTCAACACGAACCACTACTGGAAGACTTTTTTGTGACTTCTGTTGACGAGGGAACGTCTGTACTCCTCTCATAATTCCTTCATAATCAAATCATCCGCACCTGGTTTCTGCCATGATGCTTGGCGGCATAAAGAGCCTGATCGGCACGGGAGATAATCGTCCCTATAGCACTATCGCCGCGATAGACTGATACCCCCAGACTACCTGTGATCTTTTCCGGATGGGAAAAATGCGTGGCACTGATCCGCATTCTGATTTTTTCCGCCAACAGCATTGCTCCGGCTTCATTTGTATCAGGGAGGATAAAAATAAATTCTTCACCACCCCATCTGCCGACAATATCGGTGGCCCGGATGCTCTTTTTAAAAGCATCCGCCAGCTCTTTTAAGATGACATCACCAGCCTGATGTCAAAAAATATCATTGACCTGTTTAAAATGGTTGATATCCAGAAGAATCACAGCAAAAGGACTTTGCGTTCGCTTGGATCGTTTGAATTCTCTTTCAAGCGCATCATCCAATTTATAACGGTTATAAAGCTGAGTCAGTTTATCTGTTTCTGAAAGCTTGATGATTTCGTCCCGAAGTTTTACTTTTTCGGTAATATCCCGGGTCACTCCAAGGATCTCCTTAAACTGGTTTTGTTCGTCATAAATCCCGGACATAATCGTATCTGTAAAAATTGGGGTGCCATCCTTATGAAATTGTTGCTGTTCAAATTGCACCGAATTAAAATGCTGTCCGCTTTTTACCATGCGGTTAATAATCTCCAGTGTTTTTTTCATTACCTTTAATGCATCTGGTAAAAAATAATTAATTTCCAGATAATGATTCATGACTTCATCAACTGTATAACCGGTTATTTTTTCCACCGATGGGCTGATATAGGTGAATTCTCCCTTCAAGTTTACCGTGGAAATAATATCGCCGGCGTTATCAATTAAAAGGCGATGTCTTTCTTCGCTCTCTCTCAGTTTCTTTTCCAGTTCTTTGATGGCGGTCACATCCCTGATCACCGTGAGCATAGATTCTGCTCCGGCAATGGTAATTATTTTTAATGAGATATTCCAGAAGAACTCTTCATTGAGCTTGTTTTTATAAGTAGTCTCGATATTTTTGTAGTATTTTCTCTGTTCAAATTCATCATAAGCGTCATTAAACTCTGTATCACTCATCCCTAATTGCAAGATATTGACGTGCTGATTAATTACTTCTTCTTCGATTAATCCAGTTATCTCTAAAAAAGTCTGATTAACTGCAATAACTTTCCGATCTTGCATACTAATAATGACGGTAGCATCAGGAATATTCCTAAAAATCATTTCGAAATTCTCATATGATTCTGTGAATTTTTTGATTGAGTGCTCAATTTGCTGATTCATACTGTCAAAAATATCGGAGAAGTCAAAGGATAGCTTATCACTAATCGATAAACCTTGTGGAATAATATCATAGGCTTTCGATGCAAAGTATTTAAACTGCTTCTGAAAGCTTTCCATCGATTTTACAACAATACCTCTTCCATAAATATCGTGTGAAAGATTCCCTTTCCCTAATGCCAACGAAAAATCCCGAATTTCCCGCATCGCTTGGTCCAATTCCTGAAATTCATCATCTTCAGCAAATTTTTCGGGTAGCGCGTCCAACTGCTCATCATTTATCAGGGCTTTAATATAATTCATCAGTGCTTTTGCATCTTCACTTATCATTATTAATCCTCTTGTTTCTTTAATGGTTTGTCATATCCAAATAAGATAAAGCAATTGAAGTCATAAAGATCAATTTTTTCTTGTCTGATCAGAAATGGTTTCTTCCGCTGGTGACTTCTACTTTGATACCCAAATGAAGGCCATAAAATTCAAATCCCTATAAATAAAAAAAACAACGATGCTACCATCGTTGTTTTTTCTGCATCTTATTGAGAAACGGCACTTAATTCGATGAGATTATTCCGACAATAAGATTCCAGAAGATCATCTGCCAACAAGGCCTCTTTTGTGTCTTGTTTAATCTTCTTCAAATCCTGCAGAAGTGCAACGGCCTGGGTATCATCCATATAACGAAACAACCCCGAACCCCATTTTGCAGCTACTTTACCCGTTGTATTGGTATGATAGTTCCAGAATTGCATCAACTTGGCCTCTTCCAGTGTCAGGGTGATTCGATGAGGCGATTTGGTTGCTACATAGCCCGACTCCCGATCGTTACCTTCCAATACGTCATCAATTAAAAATACCCCAAAAATGATCCGTTCCGCTTCCTTGGTATTTGGCAGTCTGGTCGTGAGCACTGCCAGGCTGTTGCGTCTGGCACTTTTTATCTTTCTTGTTTTTCCGTCACCATCTTCACCAGCCATTACTTTCCAGCTTTTTAGCAACTGACTTTCATAACAGACAAAATTGCCATCTGTCATTAAATCATCCAGACCCGTTCGATCCAAGTCTCCATTGAGGTATTGAGCGCAAGGGGACTCTTTGCTACTGCACCACACCCGTTTCTCTTTTTCGATATTGTGTCGAATCACCACTTCGCTGCAGATACCATTAAACCCGATTCGATCCAGAGATTCGCCACCATCGCAATAGTTTAATTTGAAAGCAATGTTTTGTCTTGAATTTGTCTTTTTAGTCTTCGTTTTAAGTGGTTGCTTTTTCTTTAATTCTTCCAGAGCTTTTATATAAGCAACTCTTTTTTCCCGCTTGTCCTGTTCTTCCAGTTCCCGTCGTTTATCATTCTCATCATCCTTAATTTTTATAAGACAATCGACCTGTTTTGCAATTGCCGGATCATTAATTTTCAAAAAGTTCTTAAAGGCATCCGGATAGATAAATTTCTTTTCATTAGGTTCACACGTATCGCTCGCTCCAAACAAAATAACGACGTGACCATTTTCTACTTCTTTAATTCTTCCGGTACCAAAAGTTTTATGGCTTACCGCTGCTTTTAATAATTCAATCATTTTTTCTCCTATTCTTATAGACCACAACAGTCTGGTACGATCATCTCTTTTCGTCCCCCTGAATCGGAATCAGATTGCCTCTGCCCACGGCTATTGTAGTTAAATTATACCATAAAACGAATCATAAAACGGATAAAATTTGACATCTGGACAATTAATCCGAAGAGCCTATTTACTTTAGTCAATCGTGGTCACTATTGTCATCTCCTATTTTATT
>JAKLQL010000072.1 GCA_022013395.1 Acetobacterium sp. | reverse complement strand
TAACTTTCATGGGTGATATTGATAGCGGCGTTATTGACTTTCCGGAATGGACTCAGGAAAATATTGCAGAGAAAGTTGAAACTGCCTGTCGTCGATGTGGTAAATTATACTTCATTCCCGGTGCCAGCCAGGGCTTGAATATAAGTTCATTCCCCGGTGTTTACGAAGCAACTGACGCAGAAATCGACAAGATGACAAAGGAAATGTTTTAATACTGGGCAAAATAGTCTGAATAAAATTGGTTATTATTTTTTAAAACTCGAAAGGATTGTTTCCGAAATTAACGGAAGCAATCCTTTTTTATTAAAAGTGCAGCAAATGTCTTTGTCTGCGAAAACGAGCTTTCGCAGACAAAGACATTTGCTGCACAATCATACGAGCGTAGTGAAACGAGCGAGTTCTGATTGCGATCAGGGCTGTTTTCAGTACCAATACTGCTAGTTAGAATTGTGATTTTGATGCTGTTTCGAAATAAAAAGTAGTGAATGACTGTTGACAGGTGATAGATAAACATGCTAACATAACACTGTTATCTAAACTAGTTAAACAAAAGGTGAAAAATGGGTAATGAAACAGAAACACGGGAACGATTATTAGAAGTTGCGAAGCAGGAGTTTCTGGAATTGGGCTATGAAAAGGCTTCAATGCGAAAGATTTGCAAAAAAGCAGGGGTTACAACGGGCGCTTTGTATTTCTTTTTTAAAGATAAGAATGATCTATTTGCAGCGTTAGTTAAAAAAGTTGCTGATGAAATAAAAATGATCATTGTCCATCATACCCAAAAAGAGAAGGACTTTTACATGGAGGCAAAAATCTCACCTGAAGAATTAATCAGAGATGGAATACAACAAGGACGGGAGTTCGTAACCTATATGTATGCCAATAAAGATGAATTCATTTTATTACTCAGTAAGTCCTATGGATCTAAGTATGAAAATTTCTATGATGAGTTGGTAGTCGTAATGGAGATGAATTCAAAAGAATTTCTGTTGGAAATGCCGTTAAGCAAGTCAAAAAGAGAAGAAATAAATGATTATACAATCCATTGGTTGGCACATTTAGAAACGTCATCCTTTGCCCAATTGTTGACACATGATTTGACACTGGAAGAAGCATTGCAACAATCTGAAGTGATTGCGAAATATCTTGCAGGAGGCTGGTTGGCACTGATGGAGTATAAATAATATTTAATAAAAGAAATTAAATGACTTTTTAAATTGAACGCTGATAGCAGTTCAATTTATTTTTAGCAGTAACATAACAGTGTTATGTTGCTGAGAAGGGGGCAAAAATGTTTATCAAAGTGAATGCTATTAAAAAAAGTTATGGCGAAGGTGGAAGCTACGTTCAAGTACTTAAAGGTGTTTCCACCGGAATTGAAAAGGGTCAAATCTGTGCGATATTGGGGCCAAGCGGATCGGGAAAATCCACCCTGCTTAATACCATCGGCGGGTTGGATACCATTGATAGTGGCAGTATAATAATAAGTAACATCGAAATCACCAAGCTGAATGCAAAAGAATTATCGCTATACCGACGAAATTTTCTGGGTTTTATTTTTCAGTTTTATAATCTGGTTCCCAATCTGACGGTCAAAGAAAATATCCAGGTTTGTGAATATCTGACAAAAACGCCGTTGGATCTTAATGAACTTTTGGAAATATTGGGATTAACCGAGCATCAAAAAAAATTTCCAGCTCAATTATCAGGCGGGCAGCAACAACGTTGTGCCATTGCCAGAGCGCTAATAAAAAATCCTGAGCTGCTATTGTGTGACGAACCGACCGGAGCATTGGATTTTCAGGCCTCCCGGGAAATTCTCATGCTGATCGAGAAAATTAATAAAAAATATGGCACAACCATGCTCATTGTCACTCATAACACGGCCATTAAAGAGATGGTTCATCGGGTGATAAAAATCAAAGACGGTCAAATCAGCGAAGACTACACCAACAGCGTATTAAAACCAGCCAGTCAATTGGAATGGTAGGGTGTGCTAATGATCTTAAATAAGCGAATCATCCGGGACCTCAAAGATAACTGGGTACGATATGGCGCATTGGCATTTTTAATCATCTTTTCGTTGGGATTGGTCGTGAGCATGGCTGGTTCCACCGATGTGGTCAATTATACCATTGATACAAATAATGAAAAGAATCAATTGGAAGACGGAGAATTTTCGGTATATGTTCCGCTAACCGTAAATCAGCAGCTGGAGCTTGGAAAGATGGGAGCAAAAACCGAAGCAGCCTTCTATATGGATTTAACGGGAGCAGAAAAATCCGTCCTGCGGGTTTTTGAAAATCGCAATAATATCAATACCATTGAACTGGAAGAAGGACGCTTGGCTGATCAAATGGGAGAAATCGTCCTGGAGAAACACTATGCCGAAAATCATGGGATTCGTGTGGGACAGTCCATTGAAGTGGGTCAGAAAAACTATCAGGTAACTGGTATAGGAACAGTGCCGGATTATTCCAACGTCGTTCAAAATGTTTCTGATGTATTGGCGGATTTAAAACAATTCAGCATCGGGTTTGTTTCCGAAGCTGAATTTAATCAACTGCTCGCAGGAGATGCCAACGTTGAATATAATTACAGTTACAAGTTGGATGGGAACCTGACCGCTTCAGAACTTAAAGAAAAATTGGTTGATCTGGATTTTGATAAAACAAAGGTCGCCAATAAATACATGAATGAAATTATCAATACCATTGAAAAAGGAAAGAATGATTTATCCAATGGCGTTAATGATTTGGCAGACGGGACGCAAAAACTGGCAAATGGAACTAGTTCACTTAAACAAGGAAGTAATGAATTGGCAGATGGGGCAGGTAGCCTGGCAAGTGGAACCGATCAATTAAGCTCAGGTTTAGAAGAATTAACAAATTCCAATGTCACTTTAAATAAAGCTGCCGACGATTTTTTTCAGGGGATGATTGAGCAGGCAAACAGTGAATTTGAAAATATCGGGATGACAGTCACTGTTACCGGAGATAATTACAGTAGCATGATTGACAGTTTAATCAAAACCATTGGCGGCTCAGATGCAAATGCTGTGATCGCGCTGAATACCATGAAAGCGCAGTTGGATAGTTACAAAGCCTTTAAAGATGGATTAAGAGCCTATACCGATGGTGTTGAATCAGCTTATTCCGGGTCGGCGGAATTGTCCGCCGGCGCAGATGATCTGTATCAAGGCAGCGTGTCATTGGCAAATGGTGCCAGTACCTTGAGCAAGGGCTCGGCCGAGTTAAACGGTGGAATGGGAGCATTTAAAAGCCAGGTCAGCAATTTTATCAATGACAATATGGATTATCAATACGTCAATCTGATCACCTTTTTAGAAGCTGGTGATAATCAACGGATAACAAGCTGCAAAAGCGATGCCGCCATTAATAAAAACTCTGCTTTAATTGCGGGGGTTATTATTATCACCTTAATT
>JAKLQL010000007.1 GCA_022013395.1 Acetobacterium sp. | reverse complement strand
TCTTCATTTTTTCACCTGCTAGATTCTTAATGGTCTTCAATTTCTTTGATTTTATAGGGATCCTGAAGCGGTTCAGGGAGTGCTTTTCTGGTTGTATAATCGGCAATTAAGCTCTTACATAGGTCAATGGTTTTGCTCATGGATCTTTTTTGAGCTTCTTCAGACATATTTTCGGACATCCGTTTGATGATATATTTATTTTCAAACAAAAAATCAACCATCGAGGTCAAATCTTTTATCTTATCAACTTTTATGGCCATTCCCCCATCAACCAAGTAATCGGCATTTTCTTCTTCCTGACCGGGATAATAAAACGGGATAATCATCGGGATATTTTTAACGATGGCTTCTGTCGTGGTTAGGCCACCCGGTTTAGAAATAATGGCGTCGGATTGGTCCATCAGTTCGGACACATTGTTGACAAAGCCGTGGATCTCCACAATTTTATCGGCCACTGCCTCTCGAGCATAGAGATTCTTAATTTCTTTCTCAATTTTAGCATTGTTGCCACAAACAACAATAATCCGAATCTTTTCTTTAACCTTCAGTAAAGACGAAAAAGCCTTTTCCATTTGTTTACTGCCCAAACTGCCGGCCATTAACAAAATGGTACCGGCCACATCAGAGATCTCTTTTCGCTCCAGATGATTGTTTTTTAAAAAGGTCTGACGGATGGGGATGCCATAAGGATAGATAATTTCTTGAGCAACGCCTTTTTCAACCATCGTTTGCTTGGTATAATCGCTGCCAACTACGTAGGCGTCAATCATCTTTTTGAGATAAAGGGTGTGGATTTTATAGTCGGTGACAATCGATAATACCGGCACATCAAAGGCACTGTGTTCCTTAAGCGTGCCCAATACATTCGTTACAAACGGGTGGGTGGTAATAATTAAATCTGGTTTTCCGGAATTAATCAGGGGCACAATATCGGGATTCATAACCTTAGTCAAAACCTGAAAAATACCCTGCTGGAAGCGATTCATATTATTGAATTGATTGTACATTTGCTCGTAAAGCTTGGGCACATTCACGACCATTTGCTGATAACCTTTGGTAATCAG
>JAKLQL010000006.1 GCA_022013395.1 Acetobacterium sp. | reverse complement strand
GGCACTGGACAATGCCGGTATTAGTGTCAATGATTTGGTAGCCATCAAAAATCATAGTCCGTTTATTGCGAATGACCTTCATTTGGGAAAAACATTGGGGATTGAACAATCTCGTATCAACAATTATGGAACCTCATTAGTATTTGGACATCCTCAAGGTCCAACAATCGCCAGACTACTAATGGAAGGTATCGAAGAAGCGGTTATTAAAGGCGGCGGTTATGTCTTAGCCTGCGGATGCGCAGCTGGTGACTCAGCAGCGGCTATCATCGTAAAAGTAGGTTAATAATTTGTTCGTTAATAGTTGGAAACAGCCTAAGGAGGCAAAAAAATGAGTCCGCAAGAGAACGTATTTAGTGGAATAAAAGTAGTGGAGTTAGCAACTTATGTAGCAGCTCCATGTGCAGGGAGATATTTTGCAGATTTAGGCGCAAGCGTGGTAAAAATTGAAGGTTTTGGCGGTGATCCGCTCAGAACCACCGCACCAAGTGAAGGCCGACCATCTGACCCTTATGAGGATACTACCTGGGATTTGGAAAATGCCGGCAAAAAAGGCATTGCCCTTAATTTAAAAGATCAGGCCGGAAAAGATATCCTGTTTAGAATGTTGGATGAGGCCGATATCTTCATTACCAACTGGCGCACCGACGCACTGTTAAGAGCAGGGCTTGATTATGAGACGATCAAAGTCCGTTACCCGAAACTTATTTACGCCCATCTAACTGGCTACGGTGAACTGGGACCTGACAAAGATTTACCAGGATTTGACTTCACCGCTTTTTTTGCCAGAGGCGGATGGCTGGGCACCTTATATGAAAAGGGCTCGGACCCAATGAATCTTGTTGCCGGATTAGGCGATCATCAGGCCGGACTGTACCTGTCAGCAGGGATTATGTCATCGCTTTACAAAGCGGAAAAAACCGGTCAGGGGGAAAAGGTAACCGTCAGTCTCTATCACTGTGCAATTTACGCCCTTGGGTTACTGGTTCAATCAGCACAGTATGGCAACCGCTACCCCATCAATAAAAGAGAGATGCTAAATCCCTTTATGAATGCATTCAAAACCAGTGATGAACGATTAATCCAGCTGGCGATGCCACCATACAATGTTTACTTTCCCAAATTCATGGAAATAATCGGCAAATCAGAATTAAAGGATGATCCGGCATATTGTCATTTCGAAACCCTGGGAGACAATTCTAAAAAGATCTACGATCTGGTTAATAACTATATGAAAACCAAAACAGTGGCTGAGCATAAAGAGATATTTGTTAAAGAAGACATTCCTTTTGCCATTGCTCAGCTCTGGGAAGAAATTCTGGAAGATGAGCAAGCCTGGGCCAATGATTTTCTTTGTTCACTGAAATATGACAATGGCAATACCCGAACATTATTGCGCCAGCCCATTAAATTCAAAGAAATGGGACTGCCGGAATATATCAGAGGACCCTATATTGGTGAACACAGCCAGGAAGTGTTGATGGAATTAGGTTATACTAATGAAGAAATCAACGGATTGAAGGAAAAAAGAATTTTTGTTGAATGGGATGATATTAAAAAAAAGTAACTTTGATTGAATAAATAGTAAATAGATATTGAACCTGGAACAGCAACTACTTGAAAGGTAATGGGTAGTTGCTGTTTTAGTTATTACATAAATTGTTAGAACCGCATTATAGAATTACGTTTGACTCAGGAGCTTTTATCTGCTAAAATTTTAACAATATGCGGCAATCATTTGTTGCAGTCAGGAGGAAAGCGCTTGGTTAAAGAGAAACAACTGTTAAAGAGAAAAGCAATAATGGATGCAGTTCTGCAATTGATGGAGGAGTACGAGTTTGATTCCTTAACTGTCAGAATGATCTGTGATACGGCAAACATTTCGACCGGAACCTTCTATCATTATTTTGCCGATAAAAACGCTCTGATCTACGAAATTCTGGGAGAAATTGATAATTATCTGGAAGAACAGGCTGTTGATAATCTGATCGATGAAGATGAATATGAAAATTTGTTCGAGTATGGTCGGATGGTCATGAAACAAATCGCCAGTACCGGTCATGTTATTGCCGGCTTGATCAGTGGAATTCCATTGCCTAATACCCCAGAAGGAAACGACAAAGAGTGGGAGAGAATGTTCTTCAGCATCCCTTTGAAAATAATTGAAAAAGGCCAGGCGAAGAGTCAGTTTATTTCGGAAATGAGTGCCAAAGAAATAACCGATCTGTACATCATCTTTATTCGTGGTTTTGCTCTTGATTGGTCAAGAAGAAATGGCAGTTACGATTTAGAAGAAAAGTTTAATCAATACAATATGTACTTTCTGCGATTTATAAAAAAATAAAACAGGGTTTAAGAACGAATTCTTTAATGAACAAAACAAACTTATGCATCGCTTTATAAACAAGAGGCGAGGCATAAGTTTTTTTTATATTCTGAACGGGACTATCAATTTTAGGACTTTAAAAAAGTTAATTCAAATTCACGAGAGCATTCGTTTTTTTATGAACTCATCGTTAATCCACCAGGTTGTAATCATGATCAATCAGACGAAACAACAGCAGGAGGTATAATCGGATATCCGGATCTTGCAGGGATAAATGCGTAATTTCTTCAATACGATTGATCCGATACAGGGAAGTGGTTCGGGCGATGTGCAGCACTTCCTGAGTTTTGGTTGCATTCATATTGTTTTCAATATAACAACGTAACGTTTTAAAGAGTTCGGTATTGTTGATACGATCGTATTCCATCAACTTTTTGACGGCATCGGTACAATAGAATTCGCCACCGTAGTTACCTTTGGCATTATCGATCAGGATATCCAGGACGCAGTCGACAAATTTTACGAGACGTTGATTTCCAGATTTCTGATGATAATCCAGGGCGTAAATCGCTTGCTGCAAACAGATCCGGACGTCAGGGAAATGCTGGATAGTGACCCCCATGCCGGCTATACAATTATCATCATGCAGGAATATCTCCAGGCGTCTGAGGTATTGTTCCATGGAATACTGGCTGCGAGTGAGATTAAAAATCTGAATAATTCGAGGATCATTCAAAAGAATATAATGACTGTCAAAAAGTTCATTGAGATAAATAGCGGCATCTAATTGGGGAGTCTTGGGGTGGCTGCCATGAATCGAAGATATGCAGACACATATATAATCATCGTCCTTCTCCCAACCTAAGGTTTTAAGAAGGCGATCATATTCGGGGGCGTAGGGCATCCGCAGCAGTAGAAGCTGACGCATCATTTCTTCCACTTCATTTGAATCTCCGAATCTTGGATTGCCTTTGTTTAATAGCGACTTTTTAAGATAACCCCCAAACCAATCCAGTAAGGGATATTCAAAATCCTCAAAGTTCTTATAGGCATCTTCAACCAGAAATCGACCCAGATAAATCATGTCTTCCCGCAGATTTGTATATAATGCATTGGTGTGATAGATTCTTTTTTCATCCAGGGATGGACCAATAGTGGCATAGGTGGCTAAAAACTGCGGATCGAGCTGAAGAATCCGACGTTCTTCCTCCGGCATAAATTCCCCCGGTTTCTGAACATTTTCATAGGTGTTATCGAGTGCTTTCCGAGTTGGATCATACTGAAAAAAAAGCAGTTTTTCATGAGCATCATAGGCCGAAACCGGATTATTAAAGAGTTTAAGCGCAAGTTCCCCCATTTTTTCATAAAAGTTCTCCGTCTGGAAAATCTCAAATATTTCCGATTCGTAGGCCTGATACATACCAAAAATTCCCTGAAGAATATTTAAGAGCACCTCGGGTGCAGTATTTTGTCCAATACACAGAAGTTCTGCTGAATCATGATGGTAAGCCATCGGGGGATAACCGATGGAAACGATTGTCGTCAACCCTTCAAAGGTTGGGTTCCCGGTGAGATCTTCTGATTTAGCAATGTAGAGCCGATCAGATTTAAACGATGTTTCCCCAGTGTAGTGTACCGGGAATTGAAGCAGGCGTTCCGACAGCCGATCCATCTTACTGGAAAGAATGGTCAGATCTGACAGGTGACCGGCGGCCATGGTGAGATTTATTAACATTTCTTATCTTCCTTTCAAAAAATAATCGCATTCATATATAGCATCATAGCACGTTTACAGAAATATTCAAGATAATTCCACCGTCTAATCATAAACGTCAAAATGAGGTGGAGGTGTTTGAAGATTCAAACTAAGGGTCTGGCGCTATCAGAATAAGAATACTAATTCATACTCATATTCGTCAAGTCTATCATGACATTTTGGAGTTTACTGCCGATTCACAATTTGTAAAATCAGCGATATAATACAAAATATCAAAGAAAATACTTAAAAGTGAGGTGGACAGTAAAAGAAAATCAAAAATTACGCCGTGAGCGATAGCGTGTTCGATTCTGATGGGTAAATATGACTAGAATCATCATTGCCTGTTGATGTTCAGTTTTATGGTTGAAAAGAAATTTATTGTAATCGGTACCAATCTAGGATTGATTAACAAGCCCATATTGTTCATTCAAGTATTGCGATATCGATGATATCGTTCTCTTTCCAGAACTGACACCCAAAGTAGCAGAAATGAATTAAATATCTACAAGAAGTTATAAAAAAACAAAAAAGTAGGAGGAAATAATTATGTCAAAAATTCCATTTTCAGAAGAAGAATTAAAAATCATGGATACCCAGGTTATGTTTGGCTGTGAATGTCCAGAGTTTAACACACCCATCACTCCCAAAGAAAATTTCGAGCGAATGCTTAAAGAAAAAGACCCGTTATGGCAGGTAACCATATTTGATTATCAGTATCTGTTTCCAAAGTGCATCCCGGATAATCCGGCTAAAGGCAATGTATCCGATGAAAAACTGCCCCCGGAACAATTGGGAGGACTGGATATGTTCGGCATCGATTGGGAATATGGCGTCGATATTGGCGGTTCAACTGTCAGACCGGGAAAACCGCGTCTGGATGATGCCAATGAGTGGAAAGAAAAAATTGTTTTCCCAACAAAGGAAGTGATTGACTCCTGGGATTGGGCTGATTGCAAGGTTACCGCTGAAAAAAACCTAAAAGGTCCCTACCTGTGGGAACCAGTAATCTGCACCGGTTATTTTGAGCGATTAAT
Source organism: Acetobacterium sp. (assembly GCA_022013395.1). Lineage (GTDB taxonomy): Bacteria > Bacillota > Clostridia > Eubacteriales > Eubacteriaceae > Acetobacterium. The sequence continues at coordinate 5,719 of JAKLQL010000006.1, read as the reverse complement.
ATCGTTTATGGATTTTGAAGCGTCTCTTATTGCCATGATTGATGAAGACCAGCAGGATGCAATTCATGAATTATTTGATAAGCTCTCGGACCTTTATATCATGATTATTGATAAATACATGGAAGTGTTTCCTGGCCAGATTGGCGCGATTTGCCTCCATGATGACTGGGGTCACCAGAGAGGCTTGTTTCTCTCGCCGGCCACAATTCGGGAAATGCTGGTACCTCATATCAAAAAGGTGAATGATTATGCCCACAGCAAAGGCCTTTATACCGAATGCCATAGCTGCGGCAAGGTTGATCAGTTAGTGCCTTGTTATATTGAAGCCGGATTTGATATGTTAGAATGTCAGCCGCTAATTGATTTTGATACGGTTGTCCCTCAATATGGGGATCAGATCACACTCCACTATGCGCCAGAGGTTCCAGAACCAGGTGCCAGTAAAGAGGAATACGTTGCGGCGGCAAGAAAACTGGTGGATAAGGTGTTAGAACTGAAATACCCGGTGATTATGGAAGTGTATTATTCAAACCCCTGCACAATCGAATTTTTCGAAGAAGTTTATCGCTATTCACGGATTAAATTTTCGAATTAAATCGAGTCTACGAAATGAAAAATCAATACTTTATTAAAAGGAGAGATGCTCTATGATTATTATTGGAGAAAAAATAAATGGCGCCATTCCTTCAACGGGAAAGGCCATTGCTGAGAAAGACGCTGAGTTTATCAAGAGTCTGGCAATTAGGCAAGCTGAGGCAGGAGCAAACTTTATTGATGTTTGTGCTTCTGTCGATGACGACATCGAACTGGAAACCATGAAATGGCTGATTGATATCGTTCAGGACGCTACGGATGTTCCCATCGCAGTCGATAGTCCGAATGTTTATACCTGTATTGAATCGATGAAATATTGTAATAAACCAGGACTGTTCAATTCCGTATCGTTGGAAGGTGGTAAAGTTGATATCGCTTTTAAAGTGCTTGCTGACACTAAATGGGAATGTGTAGCATTGCTTAATAGTGATAAAGGAATACCAAAAACGGCCAAAGACCGTCTTGATGTCTTTACCGACTTAATGGCGAAATGCAAAGAATACAAAATTGATCCATCCCGGATGCACATTGATCCATTGATTGAAATGCTTTGTACCTCTGAAGATGGTATCGCCATGGTTACCGAAGTAATCAGGGAAATCAAAAAGCAATATCCGACCATCCATGTGACCGGAGCAGTCAGTAATATCTCATTCAACCTGCCAGCACGACGGATTGCCAATCAGGCTTTTGCCGTTTTGGCCATGAGCGCCGGGATGGATAGTTTTATTCTTGACCCGCTTAATAAAGACATGATGGGGATGCTTTTCGCTACCGAGGCCATGATGGGCGAAGATGAATACTGTATGGAATACATTGGTGCTTTCCGCGAAGGAATTTTTGTAAAATAGAAGGTTCATGTTACGAGAAATATGTCTATTTAAAAAAGGTCTAATAAAACTCAGGAATTCACACAAGTTCCGGGTGGATTAAATAAAAATAAGTATTTGAATTTAAATCAAAGGAGAAATCAAAATGTCAAAAATTGAAGATGTAAAAGTATTAGTAGAAACTGGTAAATCAAAAAAAGTTGCCGCTGCTGTTCAGGAAGCTCTGGATGCTGGAGTCAAACCACAGGATATTCTGGATGCCATGATCGCTTCCATGGGTATAGTCGGTGAAAAATTTTCATCCGGAGAAATTTTTGTGCCGGAAATGCTGATCGCTGCCAAAGCGATGTCAAAAGGTGTGGAAATCTTAAAACCAGCTATGGCTGGAGATGAATCGACCTCCCTGGGAACCTGCATCATGGGAACGGTTGCCGGAGATCTTCATGATATTGGCAAAAATCTGGTTGTGATGATGCTGGAAAGTGCCGGATTTGATATGGTTGATCTGGGCGTCGATGTGCCAGCTGAACGCTTTGTAGAAGCAGTTAAAGAAAATGAAAACGTGGTACTGGTTGCCTGTTCTGGTCTGTTGACGACCACCATGCCAGCGTTGAAAGAAGCCGTTCAAACGGTTAAAGCCGCTTTCCCAGATATGAAAGTTATCGTGGGCGGGGCACCAGTCACCCCGGCCTATGCCGACGAAATTGGAGCTGATGGTTATGCACCGGATGCCGGAAGCTCAGCAGCTAAAGCGAAGGAACTCATCGGAGATAAATAATATACAAAATAAACAAGATATTGGACTGCGAAGGAAAGAAATAGAATAAAAGACAGTCCTCAGGAAAAAGCTTGCTTTCGGATTGAGAATATTTGAAAGTAAGCAATTACCAGAAATAATGGGAGTTTACTAGAAATTGGTGTGCTTTGTTTATTTTATCTTTTCACTTAACGAGTAAAACAGGTCTGACTGGATCTGCTGGTATCACAGGCGTTGAACGGTTAAATTATAACTTTGTGAATAATCCATTATTAAGTTCATCAATAAATATCGGTTTCATAAAATCTGAATATATTACAAAAACAACTTGACAAAAAGAAATAATGGAACTATTATTTAACTATACTTAAATTAAAGCGCGCTTAAATATTGTTAGGCTACCTGCAGGTAAAAAAAGTGCAAAACAGATATTTAAAACGACTTTATATTTTAGGGATAAAAAAACAGGTAAGGAGAAATTTTATGTCAGTCGAAATGTCAAAAACAAAAAGAATACTAGCGACCATTGCGATTATGGCCACAGCAATTGCGGTTATGGCGGATTTAGCAATTAATCCAATTATTGGAGTATTGTATAAGACATATCCTGAATCCATGGGGTATGTAAATTATTTTGTATCAGGTCCAATGTTAGTCATTGTTTTCGCATCATTGCTTACGGCAGCACTGCTTAAAAAAATGGACAAAAAAATTGTCATGATCGCAGGTGGTGTGATCTTTGCAGTTGGTGCGATTCTCGGAGTATTCGTTGATGACTGGATGTATATGTGTGTTATGCGTACATTGGTTGGTTTAGGGGCTGGTATTGTAAACGTTGTAGCCGTTGCTCTGATCGCAGATCTCTATACTGACAGTAAGACCCGGGCAAAAATTACCGGTTATTACAATGCCGCATTAAGTCTGGTTGGGGTAATTTTCAGTTATTTTGCTGGGATGTTATCAAGCGGCCAGCCATGGCAAAGTGTTTTTATGTTGTACTGGACAGCAGTACCAATGGTTATTCTGCTGATTCTATTTATTCCCAGTATCAAACCTTCAAAAGAAACCGCTGAAGAAAGAGCAAAAGCGGCTACTGGTGTCAAAGAACCACTGGGATGGCGATTTTGGTGGATGTCATTTGGATTTTTTCTGCTAAACATAGTTTTAGGCGGAACAGTCCTGTATTATCTTTCACCATATATTTTTGAAAACAATCTTGGCGGAACAGAATTAGCCGGGATATCAGCTTCGGTTAAATCGATTGTTGGATTTTTGATTTGTCTCGGTTTCGGTTTTATTTACGGTAAGCTGAAACGGTATACGGTTACTACCTGTTACGCAATCGCAGCGGTTTCATTATTTATTCTCGTCTTATATCCATCCGTTAGTGTTTTGTTAATCGTTGGAACCATCGGAGCCTGTACTTATAAAATTGCTTTTTCAAATGCTTATGCCCATGGTTTTAATATCGTCCCAAAATCACGATATGACGACTCTGTTTCAGTTATAACGGCTGTTTACGGGATTGGTTCATTTATCAGCACTTATTATGCAACCTGGCTTTTAGGCGTTATGAATACTGAAAGTTTTACAAAAACATGGACCGTGTCGGCAATTATTTTAGTAGCAATGGTTATTGCGGATATTGTCGTTGCATCAATAGAAAAGAAACAGTTTCCAACTGGGAAACAAGAGCTGGTTCAAGAATAATCAATAAGTTTTGTGTCAAACCGCAGATGCATATGTACATCTGCGGTTGATTATAAAGAAAGGCAGTGGCTTATGAAACCAAACAGTATTTCTAATCAAAGTATTCAATACAAGGTGTGGAATGAGGTTCAGTGTGAAGAGGTTGTGGATTCAGCATACCGGATATTGGAACGAACCGGATGCAGTGTGCGTAACAAAAAAGCAATCGAACTATTGAAAAATGCCGGCTGTGTCGTTGAAGATGATAATGTAAAAATTCCTTATGGTTTACTCCAATGGGCTGTGGATCGTGCCCCCAAGGCGTTGACAATCTATAACCGAGATGGGGAACCGGCTATGAAGTTGTCAAAAAACAATGTTCATCACGGCCCGGCTATTACATGTACACAAATTGTTGATTATGAAACGGGTGAAAGACGGCCAGGAACCAAAGCGGATGCCGCTAATGTAGCACAATTGATTGATGCACTTCCCAATATTTCATGGGCCAGCGGTCTCATTTCTGTTTCTGATGCAAAGAACGAAGCAGCTGATATCGCCGAGATTCATACGATTCTCCAAAATACCAAGAAACCGATTATGTATTGGGCTCATAACATCAAAAATCTGGAATATGAGTTCGAAATGTTTGAAGCGGTTGCCGGGAGCGCCGACGCTTTTAAAGCAAAACCTTTTGCCGTGAATCTAATTTGCCCCATGGATCCCCTGGTTCATACCGATAACGGGCTGGAACAGGTAATGTTTATGGCTGAAAAAAATTCACCTTCCGTTTATATTGCCGGGATTGGATTTGGTCTCAGTGGTCCTATGACACTGGCAGGCAGTATTGCGGTTGGTCTGGCAGATACCCTGGTGGGACTGGTTGTCAGTCAACTGACAAATCCTGGGGCCCCATTTATTGTCAGTAAATTTAATGATAATATCGATATGAGCGCTATTTTGATGGCTCACTCTAGACCCGAACTCATCATTGCTCAATGTGCCACATCTGATGTATTCAGGTATCTCCAGCTGCCATTTTGTTCAAACTTTGGCAATACTGACAGCGGTGTCTTTGATGAAATTTCAACATTCGATAAATCCATCCAGCTTTACTCTTCCATGCTTTCCGGCACCAACATGTCATTTGCCATTGGTGCCTATGAGGCTGGGAATTTAACCAAGCTTGAAGATTTTGTTCTGTGTAATGAAATGATCGAGTTTATGAAGGTATTAGTAAATGGGATTGAAATAAATGAAGAAACCTTGGCGGAAGAAACCATTGATGAAGTGGGGCCAGGTGGGAATTTTATTGCAGAAGAGCATACCATTGAACACATCCATGATTTTTACACCCCGGATCTGATGGTACCACAAACTTTTAACCAATGGGAAAAATCCGACAAGCGAGGTTTAGAAGGCCGAATAAAAGATCGGGTTAAAGAAATTCTTTCAAAAGGCGTCAAAAATCCATTACCGGCGAAAACGGTTAAGCAACTGGATGAAATTATGACTAGAGCCGAAAAAGAACTGTGTTGACCAAAGCTAGCTAGTTATAAGCAATAAGATTTTATGGAAGATGATCTTATCTTCCATAAAATATTCTCAGAAATTTAAAAAATTGTAAATAGGTCATTATTTAAGGTATAAAAATAAGGCCGTGTAATAAAATAGGAGGAAGAAATCATGTCAAAAATTGAAGAAGTCAAAGCAAAGGTCGAAGCAGGAAAAGCTAAATTGGTACCAGGTCTGGTTCAAGAAGCATTAGACGAAGGAACCGCACCGGGAGAAATTTTGGAGGCCATGGTGGATTCGATGAGTGTGGTTGGAGAAAAATTCTCATCGGGAG
>JAKLQL010000071.1 GCA_022013395.1 Acetobacterium sp. | reverse complement strand
TGGATTGATCGTTGTGAGAATGGTTATTTTTTCAGGCTTTAGTCAGAAGCAAAAGTCGGATAAAATAATTAAATCGTGAAGTTTGTTTGAGGAAAGAAGGTTATTATGAAAATAGGATATGCATGTTTAACAGTGGGTGTGCCGAATACAGAATTGAAGACTTGCTTACTTAAAAATGCGTCCGATGAAAAACTGACAGAATTGATCAAACATAACTTGAATTCCTTAGATAATATAATTGAATATAATATAAATAATAACATTGAACTTTTCAGAATCAGTTCATCGCTGATTCCCTTTGCTTCAAATTCAGTTAACCAGATTGTCTGGTGGGAAGTTTTTGAAAAGCAGTTAAAAAAAATCGGTCGAAAGATTGTCAAAAGTGGCATGCGGGTTTCGATGCATCCGGGTCAATATACGGTTTTAAATTCAGTGGATGAAAATGTGGTAACGAATGCCATTGCCGATTTAAATTATCACGCCTGCCTGCTTGATAGTCTGGGGGTGGGGCCCGCGCATAAAATCATTCTTCATGTGGGTGGCGTTTATAATGACAAAAAACAGGCGATTAAGCGTTTTATAAAAAATTATGATCGTTTGGAAGAAACCGTAAAAAAAAGACTGGTCATTGAAAACGATGATAAATCCTATACCATCAGTGATGTTCTGGAGATTGGGCGGTCACTTGAAATGCCGGTTATCTTTGATAATCTTCATCATCGTGTGAATCCCTGCGATGGAAATAAGAGCGATTTCGATTGGATTGATGAATGCCAGACAACCTGGAAAACCGCTGATGGGGATCAAAAGATTCATTATTCCCAACAGAATCCTGATAAAAAAAGCGGTTCACATTCAAAGACCATTAAGATTACTGAATTTATGGACTATTATCAAACCTTGGAAAGCCGCAAGCTTGACATCATGCTTGAAGTTAAAGATAAGAATCTATCCGCTATTAAGTGCATTAATTGCACTACTCGAAAAAAAGAAATCAATCAGCTGGAGCATGAGTGGAGCAAGTATAAATATGCCGTTCTGGAAAGATCCCCGCTGGATTATCTGGAGATTCGAAAACTACTTAACAATAAAGACAGTTATCCCTGCATGGAGTTTTATAATCTCATCGAAAGCTCATTTCAAAAAGATACGACGATTGGGAATTCAATCAATGTAGCCCAGCATATTTGGGGATATTTTAGAACCATTGCCCTACCGAGTGAAAAGAAGTATTTTTTAAAACTCCTGGACCGCTATGAAAAAGGCGAAACTTCGATAAAAAAAATCAAGAAGAACTTATGGAAAATGACTGTTAAATATGAGCAGACTTATCTGCTGGACTCCTACTATTATGTCATTATTTAGTTTAAAAAACGGATAGCACCATAAAAAAAAATTAAAGGAGAACGGATCATGAATTATAAAGTTGTTTATTTTTCAAGAACAGGAACAAGTGAAAAGGTTGCTAAAAAAATTGGGGAAAAGTTGAATTCCGAAGTGATTGAAATAACCGACGACATGAACTGGAAGGGACCCCTTGGCTTTGTTAAAGGGGGGATGTATGCAACCCAGAACAAACCGGTCAATATTACGGTACATGGAAATTTGGATAATGTGGATGAAGTGATTGTGGTTTCACCGATCTGGGCTGGCCATGTGGTGCCAGCCATCACTGCTTTTCAAAAGCCCAGAGATTTAAAAACGATCCATCTGGTGACGACATCCAAGGGAAGTACAATCGAGATGATATCGAACTATCAATCCGCCCATGCTATTATTGAAAAAGAAAAAAACGAGGAAACAATAATAGCAGAACTGGTTCGTTTATTGAAGTCACATCTTTGATGATGAATCAGAAAGTAATGTGAGAAAAGATCATGTTAAATGCGGAAATAAAAGAACTGATTAGCTATTTAAAAAACAGTGTCTCTGAAGAAAAAAACAGTGATGAGGTGTTTGAAAAATACAGTGCAAATCCTGATTTTTTGGAGCTCGATAAAACGATCAGAGGAATTCGCAATGCTTGTAAAGCACACTTTGAAATGATTTTTGATTTATTACCCGACCCAACCATTATTACCACCATGGAAGATGGAAAGCTGCT
>JAKLQL010000666.1 GCA_022013395.1 Acetobacterium sp. | reverse complement strand
GGTTAAATCAAATTCGGTTATATGGGGGGGCGATGACATTGGTTATGACCGTGTTATGTGTTCAGTTTGCCGCCTTGAAAATGACGCAGTCGATGTTATTTATCATCTTTTATGGGATGATGACCACCATCCTGCCTGGCATCTATGTTCTGGTTACCGCTAACAAATTGTTATCCAGCCAGGTGGACAGCGGCTCCCTGGCCTGTGTATTGTCAACACCAACAAGACGTTCCACGGTCGTTTTTACGCAGATGATTTCGCTGGTTGTTATGTTTGCTGTCCAAACCGTGGCCCATTTAATCGCTAATAATATTGCCCCCGTTGCATTGGCAAAGTTGGCTACACCGAATTAGCAGGAAACCTGACCAACACAATGATTGTGCAGGTGAATATTTCAGCACTGATGGTGTGTATTGCCATGGTCGGTGTCTGCTTCCTTTTTTCAGGAATATTCAGCGCCTCAAAATATTCGATTGGTTTTAGTAGCACATTTATTGGTGTTACGGTTCTTGCCAATATGTTAGCCATGTTTGGCAATCTTGGGGGTGGCGGTTTAGAGAATTTCAAATACCTCACCATCTGTTCCTTCTATGATTCAGCGTCAGTTTTATCTGGTGTAAATGATTGGATTTTTAAAATGATCTTCCCCATCATAATTGCCGTTGTTACTTATGTAATTGGCAGCGCCTGGTTTTGTAAGAAAGACCTTCCGCTATAAGATAAGACAAACTAAATATTAAAAAAAGATGCCTGCCAATCTATAAAAAGAAAGGCAGGTATTATATTTTACTCGATGTCTTTGGGGATTAATTGTCCCTAAACTTCGGTAGGCTTTTCTTGGATGCTTATCAGTTTATCATAGCAAACGACCTGATTTCGACCTTCTTGTTTAGCTTGGTACAAAGCCTGATCCGCCAGTTTGACAGTCTCAAAGCAGTCACCCTCGTTGTATCGTGCCACTCCAATGGAGATCGTCACTTTACAGACACCAGGATTGGAGTTCTCCACCGTTTCTCTCATTCTTTCAGCAATTTCGCAGGCCTGTTTCTGGCTGCTGTCAAACAGGATTGCCACAAATTCTTCACCGCCCCAGCGAATGACCAGATCCTGGCCACGCAGACTGCCTTTGATGGTATCTGCGACAGACTGTAAAACCCGGTCACCTTCGGCATGTCCATATGTATCATTCACTTTTTTGAAATGATCGATATCCATAATCAGGATAAATATATTCTCACTCATAAAGGATAAATCATGGCCAACACCCATAATCTCTTCCAGCTTGTTCCGGTTGTACACCTGGGTCAAAGGATCTCGATATAAGGCAATCCTGAGTTTTTTGGTTGTCACATAATGGTCGTAATAAAAGATTGTGATAATGAAATCGATGATGCAAAGTAAGAAAATGACCACCAGATTAAATGATAATACGACTCCAATATTTTCATAATGAAGGACCCCTTGGGCCAACAGGATATCAAAAACGAGCCCCAATTGGGCAATGATCGCATAACGTGGCGGAGCACTAAAGGACAATAACAGTAAGAAAAAACTCATAACTAAAAAACCTTCACTCGCATGAGTTTGATCCGTCATGTAAGAGGTCACCCAGATATTGCTCCAAATAATGGCATGAAGCATCACAAATGATATGGTTGCCATTATTTTATAATTATTCGTTTTTCGGTAGGCATAATACACCGTTGCTAAAGGAATCAGAACGAGGCTTCTCAAAAAGACAGACAGCCAAGAAAAATAATGATACATTTGCCAATCGGTAACAAATAAAAAAAAGTAAACAAAACATGAGGCCACCAGCGTGCCCATTGTGAATTTCTTATAATAATCATATTTCGATTGATAAAAATCTTCCTTAGCTTGTCCGCGTAATTGCAATATTTTTTTCATATCAATATTCTCCGTGCGTGCAAATTTTTATTGCTGTGAGTATTAATGGGCATTTTTAATCAGAAAAACAGCGAACTAAGAATAAAAACCTGCAATACCATGATAGAGAAGCTTCGAAGTCAGTTCCGACATTTTTTCAGATGATTCGGGAATGCCGTCCTGCAACCATTTCTGCACGATACTTAAAGCCCCGGCAACGGCGAAGTATTGCAAATACTCAGAAGTTCTTTCATCAATATCCGGATTATTGTTAATATCCGAGATCATTTTTTCCTGAGCAATATGCATGATTTCCTTTTGAAAAGTGGAATCTCCGTTTTCACTCAGCAGGACTTTGAATAAGTCGGTATTTTGAGCAATATAATCAAGGATCTGGCTCATTGACTGCACGGTCTGAATGGAATCTTTCATGATGTATTTTTTCAATTCGATAATCACATCTTCTTCCAACTGCATCAGTAACTGGTATTGATCGGTATAGTGTGAATAAAAGGTGCTTCTATTAATATCGGCCGTTTCACATAACATTTTAATCGAAATCTTTGAAATGGGATAATCACGCATT
>JAKLQL010000665.1 GCA_022013395.1 Acetobacterium sp. | reverse complement strand
TCCCGCAATTGCCCATGCTGAATCAGTAGATCGCAGCGACAAATTTGCCACGGCCTTTTGCGCTCACGGTGTTTTTGAAATGACTCATCATCTGATGAGTATGGAAGATGCCCTGATGGCGCTCTATGAAGAACCGGAAGCGATGAAAGAACTGATCGATTATGTCGTCGAGTATGAACTGGCTTATGCCAAAGAATTTATCGAACACATCCATCCTGACGCTTTGTTTCATCATGACGATTGGGGCAGCCAAATTTCCACATTCATCTCGCCAGCAATGTTTGACGAATTTATTCTACCCGCTTACAAGAAAGTCTATGGATACTGGAAAGCAAATGGTGTTGAACTAATTGTTCACCACAGTGACTCCTATGCTGCAACGCTAGTTCCGGAAATGATCGAAATGGGTATCGATATCTGGCAGGGTGTTATGACTACCAATAATGTCCCTGAACTCATCAAACAATACGGTGGACAAATCACATTTATGGGCGATATCGACAGCGGCCGGGTTGATTTCCCTGGCTGGACCCGCGAACTGATTTATAAAGATGCAAAAAAAGCCTGTGAAGAATGTGGCAAGCTATATTTTATTCCAAATTTAAGTCAAGGTTTGAACATCAGCTCATTCCCCGGCGTTTACGAAGCAACCAGCGACGTCATCGACCAACTCAGCAAAGAAATGTTTTAGACTTAAGATAATTTAATGAATCGGCTCTATCCCAAATTAAAACTTGATCCGTTCTAATTTGGGATAGAGCTATTTTTTTGAGCTGATATCTTAAAAAAACATTCGTCACAAAGTTATTAATCGTTGATCTCCGTTCAACGATTAATGTAATCGAATACAAGCTTCAACTGTGCAGTTTTCGCATACAACTGAACGCCAATTAAAAACACCGATTGCTTTTAATTGTCAAATACAAACAGAAAATATCCCATAAAATTGAATAATATGTAGAAATTTTTGTGATTATTATCTAAGTTTATAGTATAATTATAAAACTGTATATTATTCTTTATAATTAGGTGAATTCCGTTATTTTTTATGGACATTTTCCATGATGTTTTATTATCATAGAGTACAGTAAAATAAAAAAAATTACTCACAAAACATGAATAATAATTGTTGAATTATCAATGGGACAATAGTATTCTGTTCATTACTAAAAAGATTTTTCTGAGGAAGGTTAAAATGCGTATGAAACACACTAATTTACCACCAAAGCAGGGACTCTACGATCCTGCTTTCGAACATGATGCCTGTGGCATCGGAGCCATTGTACATATTAAAGGAAAGAAATCCCACGATATCGTCCAACAGGCTTTAACGACACTTGTCAACTTACAGCACCGTGGCGGACGAGGTTCTGAACAAAATACCGGTGATGGCGCCGGGATCCTGATTCAGATCCCCCACCAGTTTTTAGAAAAAGCTGCTATTAAAGAAGGCTTTTCTTTGCCTCAACCTGGAGATTACGGTTTGGGGATGCTATTTATGCCCACTGATGCCGGCGAAAGAAGCCAGTGCGAAAAAATACTGGCCGATATCATCGAAGCAGAAGGGCAAACACTTCTTGGCTGGCGTGATGTTCCCGTCGATCTCTGTGATCTCGGAAAAACCGCCGTTGAAAGCATGCCTTTCCTCAAACAGGTATTTATAAAGAAAAACCCGGCAATTACAGATGCCATGGAATTTGAACGCAAGCTTTACACCATCCGAAAACAGGTCGAAAAACTTACCAAAAAGAAAAAACTCGCTTTTTATGCGGCCAGCTTTTCTTCACGAACCGTTGTTTATAAAGGGATGCTAACTGAAGACCAGGTTGGTGAATTCTATCTGGATCTTCAGGACCCGGATGTAACCACTGCCATTGCGATGGTTCATTCCCGTTTCAGCACCAACACCTTTCCTAGCTGGGAAAGAGCTCATCCTAATCGTTATGTCATCCATAATGGTGAGATTAACACATTGCGTGGGAATGTCAACTGGATGTATGCCCGTCAATCCATGCTGCAAAGCCCACTTTTCGGCAACGAACTGGAAAAAACCTTCCCGGTTGTTGACACCGATGGCAGTGACTCGTCAATCTTTGACAATACCTTTGAATTTTTGAGCTTAACCGGACGTTCTCTGGCCCATAGCGCCATGATGATGATCCCGGAACCCTGGTCTAAACATCAAACCATGAGTCCAGAGAAAAAAGCCTTTTATAACTATCATTCCAGAATGTTAGAACCTTGGGATGGGCCTGCTGCCATCGCATTCACCGACGGTATCCGTCTGGGAGCGGTTCTTGACCGAAATGGTTTGAGACCTTCCCGTTACTATGTTACCAAAGACGATATGGTTATTCTGTCCTCTGAAGTTGGCGTGCTTGATATTCCCCCAGAAAACATTCTCTGTAAAGAGCGGTTAAAACCGGGTCGAATGCTGATGATTGATACTGAAAAAGGTGAAATCATCAATGATGAGGACCTGAAATATTCAGTAGCTTCTCAAGAACCTTATGCAAAATGGATTGCTGAACATAATATCACTCTGGACATGCTTCCTGAACCTAAAACAACAATAACAGCTGATAAAGAAACCCTGGTTCAGCGTCAAAAAACATTTGGCTATACCTATGAAGATTTAAAAGCGCTGATCATCCCCATGGCCAAAGACGGTGTCGATCCGATTGGCGCAATGGGTAATGATATTCCCCTGGCAGTCTTGTCCGACAAATCTCAGGTGCTCTTTAATTACTTCAAGCAAATGTTTGCTCAGGTAACCAATCCGCCGATTGATGCCT
>JAKLQL010000664.1 GCA_022013395.1 Acetobacterium sp. | reverse complement strand
TCTCAATAGAAATTGATTGTTTTGAGCATACAAAATTTAAGATTTAATCAATACAAATTTATTCTCTGTCATTGTTTATTAATTTTACAATAATTTAATGATCAAATTTCAGGACGTTCCAGGGTAATCCGACCAATCCGGCCATTTTTAAAATCATTGAGAATGAGAACACTGGTACGGGCATAATCATATTCGCCGCCTTTAATCAGCAGTCCTCGACTTTTCGCTATGGCATCAAAAACCGCTGGCAAATTTTTATCTTCGAGCACAATCTTATAAATAGCTTCCAGTTCGTCGGGATAATAGGCGATCAAGTATTTCAAAAGATCTGCGGCAATGTTTTCTTTTTCATAAATCGTATCTTTAATCGAGCCTAACCAGGCTAAATGCAAACCCACCATAGGATCTTCAAATTTAGGCCATAAGATTCCCGGAGTATCCAATAACATCAGATGATCAGGTGTACTGAGCCACTGTTGACCTTTGGTAACCCCTGGTTTGTTGCCAATCTGGGTCTTTTTTTTGCCAATCAGACTATTAATCACCGTTGATTTTCCAACATTAGGGATCCCGCAAACCAGGCATTTTACCTGAGCCTTTTCTTTGATATTTAACTCATGAATGGTTTTGACCAGATCTGTTTTCATCCGTCGATCAAAGGCATCATATAGGACAATTTTCTGAATATCGGTATTCTTTTTAAACCAGTCAATCCATAAAAGACTAACTTCTGGATCAGCTAGATCGGCTTTATTCAGTAACAGAATATGCTGTTTATTCCAGGTATACTGATTGATTTCGGGATTCTTACTGGAAATCGGCAACCGGGCATCGACTACCTCAATGACCACATTAATCAGTTTAAGTTTCTCTTTTATTTCCCGGTTGGCTTTAGCCATGTGACCGGGGTACCATTGGATATATTCAATTTTTTCTTCCGACATATTAGACCGTACCAATTTCTGTGAATGGCCAAATCCTGAAGATAACGCGCCCGTCGATGGCATCTTTTTTAACAAAACCAAGACTTGGGTAACGGCTGTCGGAACTGTTTGCCCGGTTATCCCCCATTACGAAATAGGTTCCCGCTGGCACAGTAACTTTAGCAAAATCTTCATAAGGATCGGTATTAATATAATCTTCTTCCAGTGGTTCGCCATTACGATAAACCACCATATTTTTTATCTCGATGGTATCGCCACCCTTACCAATAACCCGTTTGACATACTCGACACTATCACTATAGCTGAGGATCACAATGTCGCCGTAGTCCGGTTCACCAATGGTGTAGCCAATTTTATTGACAATCAGTCGATCCCCCTGGACAAGGGTTGGAAACATGGAGCTTCCCTGAACCATGACAAAGTCGAATAAAAACATTTTTATAATAAAAGCAAGCACAATGGCAATCACTGCGGATTGTATCCATTCTTTAAGTTCCAAATTACCTTTAGATTCCTTATCGTCTTTCATTTTTTCACTTCCTTGCTAATCGCTATTTAGTTTTAAATGCAAATATAACCAAAAAAGAGGCTTGTCAGCCTCTGAATTACGCTCTTTTTTCTTTGACTTTTGCTGCTTTACCAACACGATCTCGAAGATAGTTAAGTTTAGCTCGACGCACTTTTCCGTGTCGAACAATATCAACTTTTTCGATTTTTGGTGAGTGGACCAGGAAGGTTCTTTCTACACCAAAACCAGAAGATATTTTACGTACCGTAAAAGTTTCGCCAACGCCGCCGTTTTGTTTTTTTAGCACAATGCCTTCAAAAATCTGAATTCGTTCTTTTTTTCCTTCGATTACTTTTACATGAACTTTTACAGTGTCACCAACGCTAAACTTTGGTGGTTCTGCCTTCATGTTTTCTAATTGAATCTTCTTAATAATGTCCATTTTTTTCTCCTTAAAATTCGATTTTCGACGTTCGTGCATCACGTACAGAGGACCGTCTCTCTTAATAACATACTGATATATTATACACTTTGTCTATTTTTAATGCAAGCTTTTTTCAAATTTATATTTTTCAAATAAATCTGGTCGCTTTTCCCGAGTTCGGTCTTCAGCTTTTTGTTTTCGCCATTTTTTGATCTCGGCGTGATTTCCAGATAACAGCACTGCGGGGACTTCCTGCCCTTCAAATTCCCGGGGTTTGGTATAGTGTGGATACTCCAGCAAATGACTTTCGAAAGACTCTTCTGCCAAGCTGTCACAGTTACCCAAAAAACCGGGAATGTGTCTGGCGATGGCATCAGCCAGCGTCAGCGCCGGTAATTCTCCGCCAGTTAAGACATAGTCGCCCACCGAAAACTCCAAATCCACGTAGCCGTCAATGACTCGCTGATCGATACCTTCATAATGACCACAGATAAAAATCAGTCCCGGATGCTCTGCTAAGGCCACCCCGTCGTTTTGTTCAAAGGGTTTGCCGCCAGGGGTTAAATAAACCACTGGATAATTCTGATAGTCCGGAATGCTTTTAAGCGCACTAACAATCGGAGGCGCTGCCATTACCATTCCGGCACCGCCTCCATAGGGGGAGTCGTCCACCTTATGATGCTTATTGCCTGAGAAATCCCGAATATTAATCACTGTGTATTCGATCAAGCCCGCTTTTACCCCGCGGCCAATCATCCCTGTTTGGAAATACGCTTCAAATATTTCCGGAAACAGAGTTAAAAAATAAAATCTCATAAATCCAATAGTTCCTGGGGAATCGTTGCCTCGATTCGTCCGGCTTTAACATCGATCTCTTTGAAATAGAGCTTCCGCGCTGGTACACAATACACTTTCTTGCCTTCTGAAATGGTATAAACGTCCACGCCCCCGGCTTGCATCACGTCGGTTATTTTGCCTAACAGCACGCCCTC
>JAKLQL010000663.1 GCA_022013395.1 Acetobacterium sp. | reverse complement strand
TTTTAAAGCTAAAGAAAAAGAACGCCACCATCATCACCCCAAAGCCAATGGCTGTCATGGCGTAAAATAAGACATGCCAGTTATAATATTCAATCACATAGCCGCTGATGGTCGGTCCCATGGCTGGGGCCAGGATCAAACCGACGCCAAGCAAACCCATGGCGGCACCCCGTTTTTCCACCGGAAAGGCGGACATGAAAATGTTCATACTCAGGGGCATTAACAAGCCGCCTCCGACGGATTGAAGAATCCGGCCGATGAGCATTACTTCAAACCCTGGGGAAACAGCACACACATAGGAGCCAATCGTAAAAAAGGCCATGGCGGTGATAAACAGCTGTTTGTAACTGAACTTCTGGACTAGATAGGCGCTGACGGGAACCAGGATCCCACATACCAGCATATAGGCGGTAGCCAACCACTGAGCCGTGGCGGCATCAATATTGAATTGTTTCATAATTTGGGGCAGGGCAATATTAATAATGGATTGATTCAGCATGGTGACGACCATCCCTGAAAGGATAATCGCCAGCATCACTGCAAAGCCTTTGTTTTTGGATTTTTCGTTCATATTTCTCCTTGAATGAATCTGATTTGGCAACGGTAACGTACCGTGAGTTTTGTCGTTTAAAGCATGCCTAAGACTTTGTTGAGTTTGGAAAGACCGAAATTAATATCCTCAAAATCTTTTTGTGAAACATTTTCTTCGATTATTTTGTGGAAGTCATCAACACAGGTTTTGATATCCACCATTTTATCCTGGGCTGCATTAGTCAGCTGAATGTTGACGACCCGCTGGTCTTCTTTTAAGCGGTCCCGGGCAATTAAGCCGGCTTTTTCCAGACGGGAGCAGATATTAGAGGCGTTGCTTTGGATCATATCGAGCTCGTCAGCGATGGTGCTGATTTTCATCGCGCCTTTGCGGTCAAGCAATAACAAAATGCTGATTTGGGGGCCCGTCAATCCATGAGCGCCAAATGTTTTCAGGCGGGCTTTGGCCAATTTTGATTCAGCACTTTCTAACAGATTGATGATTTCCGGCCAGGGATTTTGATTTTTCATAGTTCTCCTCAAATTTAAAAACACCGGCTGCCATAAAAATGGCCGGTATTCAATCGTTGCGATTCTAAACTTTATGTTTTAAATTTACATGCCGTGATATATAATATCACGGCATGTAAATTTTGTCAAGTTAGCCAACAAGTCATTGTCCTCAGTTGGGTCAGACTGGCTAATGGTTCAATTGTTTTTAAGTACTTTGTGTTAGAATCGCTTTTATTGATTATTTGGATACTTTTGTTAAAACAGCAGCAGGATAAACCTAGCTTCAGATGTTTGAGACTGTTTTGCAGATTAACTCTATTAATAGAAAAGCAGGTGACTATGAAAAAAAGACTTTTTTTATGTGTAATGATTGTGTTTATGCTGGTCGGGTTATCCGGATGCCGCACAACAGTAGCCTCCCAATCCCCCGCCAATCCACTGGTAGGAAAGTGGGAAGCGACTAACAGCTTTATGGGCTATGAGAATTATGAATTCACAAGTGATAATCAGGTAATTCATGAAATATGCAGTAATGGCACCTGGACTAAAAGCACCTATGACTATCAGGCCAGCGGCAACAGTCTTTTCTTAACCAACGGCCAATATTATCTGGGCGATCAGTTTTCTCAGGTTTTAGAAGACAAAGACGCGTTTGCCTATCAAATTGACGGCGACCAATTGACCCTCTATAACAAATTTACCTTCAACCGGGTTGATCAATTTACCAACGCCTATGGCGAAGCTGTCAAAAAATAACCAGGACCACAAAAAAGCCAATCCCGGTAACCAGATTGGCTGCGATAATTTAATTGTTTTAAGACTACACCAGACAAAGCGGCGAAATGATATAGTTTTTGGGAGTCAAGCAGTTCAAATGGAATACTTGCCAATCCGATTCTTCACCAGATCCCCCACCGCTTCCGTTGCTTCAAACAAATCATTGGCATAGGCATCGGCTTTGATCCGGCCGGCATATTCGGCCGTCACTGGAGCGCCACCGACAATGACTTTCACCTGAGAGCGCAGTCCCTGTTCCACCAATGCTTCCATCATATTGTCCAGCTCTGGCAGGGTAGTAGTCAGCAACGACGATAGCGCCAGAACATGGGGCTTATGCATCTGGATCGCTTCAATAAAGGTTTCCACCGGCACATCAATGCCCAGATCGATAACCGTGTACCCGCTGCCTTGGAGCATCATGATCACCAGGTTTTTACCGATATCGTGGAGATCTCCGGCCACCGTACCAATCGCCACAATCCCTTTAGAGGTGCCGGTTGAACGCGACAGAATCGGTTCCATCACATACATCGCGGCGTGAGCCGCCCGGGAGGCCATCAGCACATCGGTAACATAGATTTCGCCGTCAAACATTTTCTGCCCCAGATCTTTAAAGGCCGGGTTGATGGCCGTCTGAATAATCTTATCGGTGCGGATGCCAAAATTCAATGCTTCCTTGGTTTTATTCATGGCGATCTGGGTTTCCCCATTTTCGATGGCCTGTTGCAATTCAATTAATACTTTTTCCATAGTCTGCCCCTTATCGTTTATGAATTTTGCGGAATTGGGTGGGGGTGATCCCTTCAAATTTACGAAATACCTTGGTAAAATAGCCAGCATCAAGATAGCCGACATTTTCAGCAATGGCTTGGATCTGATAATGGGGATTCAGCAGCAGTTTTTTTGATTTGTCAATCCGCACTTTCAAAACATAATCCATGATCGACAGCCCCAACTGGTCTTTAAAAATCCGGCCGGCATAGCCGGGGCTGAGACAGGTTGAATCGGAAATCTCTTCCACCGTCAGATTTTTCTGATAATTGTTTTCAACAAAATCAATCATTATTTTGATATTGGGATTTTCCGGTTTCTCAACGGTCTCCTCAAGATGTTCCAGATAAGCGTCTACTGCTTTTGAGGTGAGCACGCCAAGATTCTCAATGGAATCGGTTTGATAAAACTGACTGATGGTATGATTGTTGATATCTGTAAACACGGTGTTATCCAGCCCCATCTGGTTGACTACCCGGGACAGTATCACCAATAATTCAGTCATTTTAGCGCGCATCTGCGATAAGTTCTGATGGGCTTCATAGCGCAGCCCGGAGATTAAACCCTCCAGATAAGCCTTGGCTTTTTTGCGGTTTTGCTGCAGCTGCACGATGATTTCATCTTCATCAATCAGGGACAAGATTTCGGTTTTGTCCACTTGCTCTTCCCGGCTTTTGCGGTTTTCAATTTCCGCATGATAGAGGGTTCGCTGACGGGCAAACTCCCGGGACTGCTCAAAATTTTCCCAACCGGTTTTCATAATATAGTTGGCCACCACATACAGCAGATAAGCCGAGGCCTGGACTTGGTTGCCGGTGACAATGGCCAGCTCTCCGACCGCTTCAAACAATTCTTCAAAATCATCGGTGATCGCCTGGTTCATCTTCCTGAGTTCAATCCAGAAAAACTCCTCCGGCTCCCACATCAGCACCTGTCCGCAGATGATCGTGCCGACGTGTTCGCCGTTTAAAACAATCGGTGCCGCCCACTCAATCAGACCCGATGGACAACGAAAAATATAGGGCTCGCCAAACAGCGCCGCTTGTTTGCCCGCCCGTTTGTAAGCCGCCTGACAACGGTTCTTGCCGCCTTCCAAACTATAAATAATGCGGCAGAATTTACAGCATTTTTTTATGCCTTTGCGCGGGAAAATCGAAACCCCTTCGACATCCACAATATTGGCCATCAGGCCAGTGGTGATAGTGAAGGCGTCGAGAATTTCCTGAAGGGTTTTGATGTCCACCAGGTCGCTGATGCGTTTTTGAGTTGGTTGGAGGGTTTCGTTCTGATTCATTGTTTCACCTGTACATTTTAATCTGTGATTTTTTATCAGTATAGCATGATTGTTCTAAAAACAATATTAAATTAAAAAAGATACCTTTTTAGAAATATGAAAACAACACAGCGGGGCAAAGCGCTGTGTTGTTGTAAAAAATATCCATTGATGGTTTACTCTATGATGATTTAATCTATTTTTTTATCTGCTACTTTTTTGAGATACACTATCAAACCAATGAAGCCTCCCATAAATCCGCTTATCAGTCCGCTGATGCCGTTGCCAAGCCCATTGGCAACGAGCGTTTCCGGCATCGGGATCAGCAGCCAGTTTAATAAAAAACTGATCACAAAACCCATTAACCCACCAACTAAACCAACTTTGATTGCTTCTTTCATATATTGTTTACCTTATCTGATTAGAGCTTTTCTACCGTGTGCCAGGCTTCAATCATTGGGCCTAGTCGAGAATCGCCAACAAACAGCGAGTTTCCATTTTCATTTAATAGCGTTGGGAATAATATAAAATTGCCGTATTTTCCATACTGTTTGGCACAGCGGATGGTCTCTGCCACAACTTCTTCGGTTGAAGCGCCGATATAACTAGCTGGTCCTGAAGAATCCCAACCGCCTTCAACAATCAGTTGACCATGATATTTTTCCAAAATCCCATCAAGATCATTGCTGATCTGTGCCGAGCTCCAGATTTTAGCTCCCATTTCTATATAATCTTCAATGATCTTTTCGCACTTTCCGCAAGTGTGCTGGCAAAATATCACACCTCTTGAAGTCACTGCCTCAATAATTCTCCGGTGAGCCGGTTTAATGACTTCCCGATAAACTTTTGGAGACATAAATAGACCGTTGGCAGTCGCTAAATCATCTAAATAGGTGATGACATCTGGCTGATAAACATCGATGAAACGATTCATACAGGCAATTTTATAGTCAGCAAAGGCTTCAAAGAATTCCCGACAAGAATCGGGATCTTCCACTAGTGAACACAGGGTATTTTCAAAACCCATAAACGCGGCCAGCCGTTCAAATAAACCGGTGGGACTGTAAACATTAATGACGACTTCATCCCGATTTACACCT
>JAKLQL010000662.1 GCA_022013395.1 Acetobacterium sp. | reverse complement strand
TTTCTTAGTTTTTCACTTTGAATCCCTAAAATGTGATTAAAGACCAGCGCAATTGCTGCGAAAACAATAATGACAATAAAGGTGGAACTGTAGCTGCCGCCAGAACTTTGCAGCAGATAACTTGATATCATTGGCCCAATGATGGCGGCTGGCACTAGTAAAAAATTGGATAAGCTAAAATTCAGAGGATAGTTTTTTGACCCGAAACTTGAATTAATAACTACTGATGATAAGGCTGGCACGCCACCATAGGTAACCCCAACGGATAAAAGACCGATGAAGATGAAGATGACATTGTTCATGGTTGCGCCCATAAATAAGAAGATACCCGCTACCAGTAAGAGGATCGTATTGGTGCCCATGGCTTTTGCTCGCCCTAATTTATCAAACAAGGTACCAATAACAACGCGGCCACCGCCATTAAATACGGAAACCAGTAAGCCCAATTGCGCTGGTGCTCCAAAAGCCACCGCAATTGTTGCGGCACTGCCGATGATCAGTAATCCGGATGCCGTAATCATAATTCCCCAGAAGAAATAGGTCCAGAAAACCCCGGTTTTTAGCATTTCACGGGCAGTATATTCTTTTTTCTGACTCTTTTCGCCTTCCACAGCCGTGGCACTTTTAGGCGCCATCACCGGTTTCCTGATAAAGAAGGAACCTAAAACCAGCACCACCGCTCCCATCAGTGCCAGGTAGAAGAATGTTTGCAATACCCCAAAGTTTCCAATTAAGGAGCTGATCATCGTTCCGAGGATTAAACCACCAAGGCCGAAACCCATTAACATAATCCCGGAAGCTAACCCGGCTTTCTCGGCAAACCATGGCACAATGGCGCTGATAATGGCATTATAGCTCATCCCCACACCGGTTCCGCAAAGTACTCCATAAAAAATATAAAGCATCATTAAGCTTTGGCCAGGTTGGGTGGGATCGATTTTTGAAACCCCTAAAAAACCGATAAACAGCAACGCTGCTGACATTAATACAATGTACTGGTTTTTTATGAATCGGGTTAATTGCCCACTGACAAACCCGCCGATACAAAAAAAGATAATTGAAATTGTAAAATTAAGTGATAAGTCCGTGACCGTCCATGTTTCAAAGACCTTGTTCAGTGGCGCTCTGAAAATTGACCAGGCATACAATAATCCCAGAAACAACAGCATGATGGTTCCTACCGCCAGGTAGATCCACCGTTTTAAGTTTTCATTTTTCATCATTTCCCTCTTCTTCCAAAAATTTCTTGCTTTATTGTATCAGCTTGCTAAAGTAAATACAATGATAATTACCAGTAATTGTTAATCGTCTTACTGATATTTATCATTCTACTGGACAGCTTGTTTTAAAAAGCTTAAAATAAACGAAAAGCTACTAACCACAGTTACAACAGGAGGAACAAAATGGATTTTACTTTATTTGTTGGCCCGATAATGGGGGCGATTATCGGACTGATCACCAATGGCATTGCGATCCGGATGTTATTTCGGCCATTAAAAGCCGTTAAAGTTTTTGGGATCACCTTGCCCTTTACTCCGGGATTGATTCCCAAAGAAAAGCCACGAATTGCCAAATCACTGGGTGATGTGGTGGCCAATAATCTATTAAATGAAAATGTCATCAAAAATGGTCTCTTGTCTCGGGAGATGGATACCAAGATCACCATTGCTTTAAATGACCTGATTGCTAAAAAAAGCACCAGCGAAGAAACCTTGCGCGAATTCTTTTATTCTTTTTCCGGTGCGGAACGCGGCGAAAAAATTGTCGATGACGTCACCACCAAAGTTGTTGGCTTTTCCTATGAACGGATGGTCAAACTGGAGCTCGGGCCCTTATTATCAGAGATTGCGGTCACCGAAATTGTTACCAATCTTCAGGGTTCGATGTTTGCTATGTTAATCAATGAAAACCTGATCGGCTCGGCGAAGCAGAAGATGTCTGAAATTATTGAACGGATGGTCGTTGAAAAAGGCGAGGCTATTTTAGATAATATTATTCAAAAAGAAAGCACTAATTTATTGGATAAAAAGCTCTCTGATCTTTATATTGAGTATCAAGACAAACTGCCGGAATTTGCTTCTTGGGTCGTCCAGACTTATCATCAACTGATTGAAAAAAACAGTGGCATCTTAGTCCGGGCGCTGGATTTATCGAGACTGGTTGAAGATCAGATTAATGGTTATGATGTGCTGACCTTTGAAAAAATGCTGCTGGAAATCATGGACAAAGAACTCAAAGCGATTGTCTGGTTGGGCGGATTATTGGGACTTATTATGGGACTGGTGATGCTGTTTTTCTAGATCGAACTTTAATCAAAAAACTACCGTGAGCTTTGCGATCAGTTTCGCACGAAACAATTTCTACACTGTACATCGTACAGGCTAACGCCTGTTCGCCTACACGTTACGAAATTGTTTGTGGAAACTGATCGCAAAGCAAGTATTGTTCAATTTTTCAAAAATTTGCAATACTATATTTTTATAAATTAAGGAGCTAAAATGACTAAGAATATAGAAATCAATTGGGATCAACTGGGCTTTGACTATATTAAAACTGACCTGCGCTATTTATCTTACTGGAAAGATGGCAGCTGGGATGAGGGTGTTTTAACCGAGGACAATGTCTTGCACCTGGGCGAGGCCGCCCCCTGTCTTCATTATGGCCAACAATGCTTTGAAGGACTGAAAGCTTATCGCACCAAAAACGGTGAGATTCAATTATTTCGCATCGACCAGAACGCCAAACGGATGCAGGACTCATGCAACCGGCTGTTGATGCCGATTATCCCTGAAGACAAATTTATCTCCGCCTGTATTGAAGTGGTCAAGGCTAATGCCGCCTATATCCCACCCTATGGAACCGGCGGATCACTCTACATCCGGCCGATGATGATTGGCGTGGGCAACAGCATTGCCGTGAAGCCGGCCAGTGAATATATCTTCACAGTGTTTTGTATGCCAGTCGGTGCTTATTTTAAAGGCGGCATGAATCCGGTTAATTTTATGGTGTCTGATTATGATCGGGCAGCCTGTAATGGCACCGGCCAACAGAAGGTTGGTGGTAACTATGCGGCATCGATGATTGCGCACGAGATTGCCGTGCAGAAGGGATTTGCTGATTGCATTTATTTGGATCCCACCACCCACACTAAAATCGAAGAGGTCGGTGCTGCCAATTTCTTTGGGATCACTAAAGACAATCGCTTTATCACACCAGATTCCTGTTCGATCCTGCCGAGTATTACCAAATACTCACTGTTACATCTGGCCGAGCATGTTTTAGGCATGGAAGTATCCGAAGAAGATGTTTTTATTGATGAGCTTGATAGCTTTGCTGAAGCTGGCGCCTGTGGCACCGCAGCCGTCATTACTCCGATCGGCGGAATTTTCCATCACAATCGGCTCCATGTTTTTTACAGTGAAACCGAGGTTGGTCCGGTGACAAAGAAACTCTATGAGACCTTGACGGCCATACAATTGGGTGATCTGGAAGGGCCGGAGGGTTGGATTACTCGGTTATAAAAGCGAACCTGGCACCAACAATTGATCGGTCCGGCAGTTTTACTGATAACCTAAAAGATGGGTACTTCCCCATCTTTTTTTAATTGGTCTTCTTGACGGTTTTCTTCTTTTTCTTTTTTCGGACCGAATACCCAAAGCTGCCATATTTTTCGCCTAAACCAAAATATTCGCCATGAACATAAGCCAGCAGATTAGCTTTATCCATATGGAGTTTTCCATTTCCATCAATCAGGGCATCGTTCACATGAACGGTCAGAATCTCGGCCATAAACAGTTCATGGGTGCCCAGCGGGATGATTTCCTTGACCCGACATTCCATACTCAGGGGACTAGCTGCCAGCATCGGGCATTTCACTGATTCTCCGGGGACACACTTTAAATTCATTGCTTCGAATTTATTAAC
>JAKLQL010000661.1 GCA_022013395.1 Acetobacterium sp. | reverse complement strand
TCATCTGGATCGCCTGCGGGATATTATGACCGAAATTGAAAAACAAGTGGGGCCATTAAAGAATCAGTCTCGTAAAGCCAAAAGCTGGCTAACGCTTCATGACGAATTAAAAACCGTCGATCTGGTGATTTTTCATCGCAAAATGAGCAGTGCTGTTATCGAACTGGAAGATTTAAAAAAGCAGCTGGAAGAACAGATCAAAGCATGCGAACGAATTGAAGCCACCATTTTGGAAAAAGATGGTTTGTATCAGAAATTAACCATCGAAAACCGCGAATTGGATTTGCTGGCTGATACCGAAAAGAAAAGCCTTTCAGTGATCAGAGCCGATTTTGATCAGGTTCAGCGTGAGGATATCCGTTGTAAGAGTCAGTTGGAAGCCAATGAAATAACCCAGGAGCGTTTAAAAACTGAACAGGAAAATCTGGTAACGCGAATCAATGCAACCCTGGAACGGATTCGAGCCGTTGAGCTTGAAAAAGAAGTCCTGGTAGAGAACCTCAAAACCCAGGAAGTAAATAATCAGGAACTGGAAACGAGCTTAAACCGTTTGCTGTTGGAAGAACAGCAAGAAAAAGATCGGATCAAAGCTAATCAGGATGCGGTATTAAATCATCAGTCTCTTTGTGAACAGCTTGAGGTAAAGCGTTTAGAACTGCGAACAAGTATCCAGGAAGCTAAAACCGAGTCATCCTTTGTCGAAAAGCGTCTGGCCGAAACGGGTAATAGTCAAAGCCAATTAGAAGCAGAGCTCAAACATGTAAATGAAAAAACCAATAACCTGAAGGTGGAAAAACAAAACCTCGAAGACCAATATAAGCGCTTGCAAAATCAATATAACTATGCTTTAGGCGAATATAAAAAACTGCAAAATCAGGTTCACTTAATCTCAAATAATTATAAGGTCAATACCTCTAAGGTTGAGTACCTGAAGAATATCCAGAAAAACTATCAGGATTATTTTCCAACCATTCGTAAACTAATGACATCGGAAAAAATGTTGGGACCAGTCATTCATGAGGTTTACGGACCGGTGGGTGAACTCATCTCCACTGATGCCAAATATCTCATGGCGATCGATATTGCCTTGGGCGGAAAAAGTCAAAATATTGTGGTTGCCAGTGTCAAAGTTGCCAGTGACAGCATTGATCTGCTCAAGAAAGAGCGATTAGGTCGGGCAACATTTTTACCGCTTGATAATTTAAAATATAGTGCCATTGATTCGAAAACCAGAAAGGATCTTAGTGGGATTCCAGGCTTCGAAGGAATCGCCAGCGACTTAGTCAAAACAGATGTACGTTATCACGCGGCGATTGAAAGTCTGTTGGGACGCATTATTGTCGCCAGAGATTTTTCTTCCGGGAAAGACCTGCAACGCAAAATGCTCTCTAAATACACCGTTGTAACCCTGGAGGGGGAAATATTTTACCCAGGTGGGGCAATTGTCGGTGGACAGACCAAGGATAACCGCCAGTCGCCGCTATCTAAGAAAATAGAAATTCAGAATCTTGAAAATGAAATGGCTGAGCAGCAAAAAACACTGATTGCACTTAAAAATCAGGACGAAGCGACACAAGGTTCGCTGGCGCAAAAAGTCGATGCCTTAAAGGAACTTGAAAATCA
This sequence comes from Acetobacterium sp., assembly GCA_022013395.1. Classification (GTDB taxonomy): domain Bacteria; phylum Bacillota; class Clostridia; order Eubacteriales; family Eubacteriaceae; genus Acetobacterium. The sequence goes on along the minus strand of JAKLQL010000661.1, from coordinate 1,614 downwards.
ATACAACCGCTGCAAACAGGCGTTGTGGGAAAAGAATAAAATCACTGAGGGTTTGTCGGTAAAACAGCAAGTGGACATCCGAACGATGGCTGAACATGAGCAAAAACTGGAGCTTCTCAGTCAAAAGCTGGTGCAGTTAGACAAGGAATTTTCAGCCGTCGAAGAAGCCTACAACCAGGCTAAAGAAGCAACAAAAGGACAAGAAGTTGATGATATCGCGGAAGAAATCAGGAATCAGCTGGATGACGTCCGTTTAAAAATTTCCGAAAGTCAAATGATTATGACTCAAATAAAGGGTGAAATTGCCGGATTTGATCAGCAAATCGTGTTAATGCAGGAACAGCTGGCTCATCAAACGACCAGAAAAAAAGCGCTGGAAGAAGAAATGAAAAATTATCAGCAAGACTCCCGGGAACTGATGGTTTTACAGGAGCGGCTGGCAGCAGATCACGAACGATTGAGCAAGGCCATTGAGTCCCATCGGGATAAAAATAAAAAATCAGTGGAACTTCAGAAGCAAAATGCTCAGCGACTGGAGATCCTACAGGAAGAAATAAAAATTGATAATCACCAACTGATTATTGATAATGACAAAAAGAATACCCTTTCCACTCAATTAAGCAGTTTGCAGCTGCAGATGAATCATTGGGAAGAGAATATGTATAAAAGCTATGAAATGAACTATTTAATGGTGGAAGATGCCTACCAGCAATTAGCGCTCAATCAGCAGCTGGATGAACTGGACTTATCGGAAGAACGGCAACGTACCCTTAAAGACAAGATTGCCGCCTTGGGGAATGTCAATCTCAATGCCATTGAAGAATACGAAGAAATTCTAACCCGACATGCGTTTATGAAAGAACAGATGGATGATCTCAAAGCCGGAAAAAGCGAGCTGCTCGATATCATCAATACCTTATATGATGCCATGACGGAGCAGTTCAAGGCTAATTTCATCAAGCTTCAGGAAAATTTCACCCGGATCTTCAGCATCCTTTTTGAAGGCGGTCGCGCCTATTTGGAGTTTACCGATCCAACCGGGGTTCTGGAAGGCGGCATTGAGCTGGTTGCCCAGCCGCCGGGCAAACGGCTGCGACATATTTCACTGCTTTCCGGCGGGGAAAAATCAATGGTCGCCATTGCGCTATTGTTTTCATTTTTGGAAATTAACCCGTCACCATTTTGTGTGATTGATGAGGTAGACGCGGCGCTGGATGACCATAATATTTACCGCTATATCAATTATCTGAAAAAAGTATCGGCGCACAATCAGTTTATCACCATTACCCATCGACGAAAAACGTTAGAGGTCTGTGATAATCTTTACGGTGTTTCGATGTCCAAGGATGGTGTATCTCAATTGGTATCCGTCCGACTCACTGATTACGCTTAGAGCACTTTATTTAGGCATTTGTGAAATTAAAAAACATCGAACAACGGTTGCTTTGGGTGCGGTTTCCACATACAATTTCGTAACGTGTAGGCGAACATTTCAGCGAACTGTCCGCCGTACAGTGTAGAAATTGTTTTGTGCGAAACTGGGGACAAAGCTCACGGCACTTTCGCAATTGCCTGACACTTTAGTATTAAGGAGATAATAATGGAATTAAGTTT
>JAKLQL010000660.1 GCA_022013395.1 Acetobacterium sp. | reverse complement strand
CTGATGGAAGTGGAAACAGCGGATCTGTTGCTCCATGTGGTGGATGTGTCCAATCATAATTACGAGGCCCAAATCACGGTGGTCAATCAGGTGCTGGCGGATATTGGCGCCGGCCATAAAAAAGTCATGACGATCTATAATAAAATCGATAAGCTATCCCAGGAAGAACGAGAAGCCTTTTTGCTTAGAAATCAGGGAGCTATTGATGAACTGACCCTTTACATTTCAGCTAAAGAAGGGGCGGAAATCGATCTTTTGTTTGAAACAGTCAGTCGTGTACTAATCGGTGAAAAGCGTGTCGTGCAATTGCTGATTCCCTATGACGACAATAAATCACTGGCACTGCTTCATGAAATGAAGGTTGTTCAGGAGATTGACTATCAGGCTGAGGGCAATCTGGTAACCATCGAAATGACCGATGATTTTCCCACCCACCTTTTTGAGAAGTATCAGGTCATCGAGGTATAAACAGTGGATGACTATAAAACCGTACTAACCCCAGATGAAACCGAGATCGAAATAAAGAAGTCCCGCTTTATCAATGTGGTGTTTCATATTGAAGATGAGGAAACGGTTGAATCGATTCTCGCTGAAATCCGGAAAAAGCATTATAAAGCCACCCATGTGTGCTGGGCTTATGTCCTCAATACCAACCCGAAACGGCAGAAGGCCAGTGACGACGGCGAGCCTTCCGGTACCGCGGGAAAGCCCATTCTTGATGTCATCAACCATCGCGAACTTAAAGATGTTTTAGTCGTGGTGATCCGCTATTTTGGTGGGGTTAAACTGGGGACTGGCGGCTTAATCCGGGCTTATGGCGGCGGCGCCAGTGATGTTCTCAATCATTGCATCATCATCAAAAAACAGTTCTCGGATCAATTGAATCTGGTGGTCAGTTACTCCAGCTACGGCGGTCTGAGCAACGGCCTGCAGGAAAAAGAAGTGATTCCAGTGAATGAAGATTTTGGCGAAAATATAACCCTGACTTTTCAGATTCCGGTGGCTGAGACAAACGGTTTTTTAGCCTGGGTAGAAGACAAAACCAACGCGACCGCCCAGGTAATCATGGGTGAGCAGGCATTTGTAGATGTGGTCGTTTCGCAACAATAAAACTGATTCTTAAATGGCTGTTGTTGTAAAGTAGTGTAGTTGGAAGTGCATTCATCGTTAGTTATATATCTAACGAGCGAAACCCTTTACAAAAGCCATAAAGTTGGATATAATTGCCATAGTAAAAAATTAATGCTGAGTTTTAAATTTGTGTGGATACAATAATGTATTTTAATTTAAAACAGAGAATAAAAATATCGAAGGTGATGCTTTCGGTATTTTTTCTTTTTGGCGCAAAATTACGTATTCAAAAATATCTGTGGCACTCTAAAGGTTTATTAGTTATAATAGCAAGGCTCTATTAATGTCAATTAACTGAGGAAGGACCAAAGCATGAGTAAAAACAATCGTGTTACATTTCTATTTAAGCTGCTGTTATTGGCTTACTTGGGATTTCTATTTATCATGACCCTATTACCGGATTCAACCAACATCACCTATGAAACAACCGTAAATTTTGTACCGTTTAGTAGCATTGATAACTTTTTTTATGATATCATGGCCAACGGTTTTATTGACTGGGAATTTTTAGCAACCAAGCCGACTGGTGTTGCTGATATTGTTTTATATACATTTACCGATTCATTCAAAAATCTGGCAGGAAACATTATCTTGTTCGTTCCATTGGGACTTTTATATCCATTATCAAGAAAAAGCAAGGTGGGCTTTTTCCATGCTTTTATTGTTATTTTAGGAACGACTTTTTCGATTGAACTGATTCAGTATCTCTTTTTAACCAGTCGCAGGGCAGATATTGATGATATCATCTTAAACCTCATCGGTGGACTCATTGGTTTTGTCATTTATAAATGGATCGAATAAAGAATTAAGGGGGGAATATGGCTAAGAAAAAAAGTATTTTTGTTTGTCAGAACTGTGGTTATGATTCGCCCAAATGGATGGGAAAATGTCCGGAATGTGATCAGTGGAATACCATGGTAGAAGAGCTGGACTTTTCTAAAATGGGCAGCAAAGAAAATACCCGGGAACGTGGCGTTTACTCGAAGCCCAAATCCTTAGCTGAGATCACCTATACTGGCGACACCCGCTATCCAACCCTCAATGAAGAATTTGACCGGGTTCTGGGTGGTGGGATTGTGCCGGGAGGGATGATCCTTCTGGGCGGCGATCCGGGGATCGGAAAATCGACCTTATTGCTCCAGACCACCGAAGCGCTGGGCAATCAGGGCTATAAAATCCTCTATATTTCGGGAGAAGAGTCAGAACAACAATTAAAAATGCGGGGCGAACGGATGCACGTTAAATCCGAAAACATTTCCTTTTTATCGGAGATCAACATCCCTTATTTACTGACCATAATTCTCGAAGAGCGTCCGGACATTGTCATTATTGATTCGATTCAAACCATGTACAGCCCAGATATTTCATCTGCTCCGGGAAGTGTCAGTCAGATCCGGGAAAATACTGGAGCGCTGATGCAGCTGGCTAAAAAAGATAATATCTCGATGGTTCTGGTGGGACATGTTACCAAAGATGGTGCCATTGCCGGGCCGAGAGTTTTGGAGCATATGGTCGATACGGTGCTTTATTTTGAAGGTGAAAAATATCATGCCTATCGAATTCTCCGGGGCGTTAAAAACCGTTTTGGCTCCACCAACGAGATCGGCATTTTTGAGATGACTGAAAATGGGTTACAATCCGTGGCCAATCCATCAGAAATGATGCTGGACAGTCGACCGGCGAACACCTGCGGGTCAGTGGTGGTTCCCTGTATTGAGGGCACCCGGCCGCTGCTGATTGAACTCCAGGGATTGGTCTCACCCACTGGTTTCGGAAATCCCCGTCGGATGGCAACCGGCATGGATTATAACCGGATGGTGCTGCTGATGGCAATTATGGAGAAACGGCTGGGGATTCAGATGCAGTCGGTGGATGCCT
>JAKLQL010000659.1 GCA_022013395.1 Acetobacterium sp. | reverse complement strand
AGTCGTCAAAAATCTATGTGATGGTCAATAAACCCAAAGGCGCATTGTCAACATCAGAGGATACCCATGGACGACAGCGGGTGCTGGATCTGGTGCCCATCAAAGAACGGCTCTACACCGTTGGACGGTTGGATATGGAAACAGAAGGTTTGCTGCTGCTGACAAATGATGGTGACTTGACCTTTTACTTAACCCACCCCAAGCATGAATTTGAAAAAACCTATGTAGGCTTGGTGCGAGGATGTCCAGATAAAACCAGTTTAGCAAAGTTTAAAGAGGGAATGGATATCGAGGACTACCACACGGCCCCAGCGGCAATTAAGATCATCAAAGAAAGCCGGGATACCAGCCTGCTGGAAATGAAGATTCATGAAGGAAAAAAAAGACAGATTCGCAAAATGTGTGCGGGCATAGGACATCCGGTTATTGATCTTAAACGGATTGCCATTGGCGACCTGACCCTGGGGAATTTAAAACCTGGTGAATGGCGTTATTTAAATAAAGACGAAATTATGTATTTAAAAGGAGATAAAAAATGGTAAAAATAGGATTTCCGAGAGAGTTTAATCAAATTAAAACCTTGTTTCCAGATAAAGAAAAGGAACGGGATTTATATATTGTCGCAGAAAACACCGCCAATTCAGAGATACTCGGAGCGGTCCGTTTTTTTTATCATGATGAACAGGTTGATATTTATGAAATGCTGATGACTTATGAAGGCGAACAAGTCATTGCCGTATTCGATGGAATTATCAGAACGCTACTCTATAAGATGGCCGAAGAGGGCTGTACGACGCTAACTGTTCAAGGGGCAACTGGCGAATTTGCAGATTATTTTAAAGATCATCAATTTTTGGAAGAAAACGGTATACTGATTCATCGGGCATATCCTGGTGAATTTTTTAAACCCTGTGCCGGCTGCAGTGAATAATCAATCACTTCGGGTAACTAATTTAACCTGGGATTTTTTGAAACCAATTATTAAACCCGGTGATATTGTGGTTGATGCCACCGCCGGCACCGGTCAGGACACGTTATTTCTGACCCAATGTGTCGGCGAAACAGGACACGTTTTTGCCTTTGACATTCAAGCGGCAGCTTTGAAACAAACGCAAGCGGTTGTTGAAAAAAACGGGTTTGCCGGCAACATCACCCTAGTCCATAAAAGTCATGATTTAATCTTGAATGTGCTTAAGCAGCAAGGAATTAAAGAACAAACCGTAATGGCTATTATGTTTAATCTAGGCTATTTCCCTGGCGGCGATCATGCCATTATTACAAAAACTGAAACAACCATCAAGGCTCTCAATGGAGCACTGGCATTATTGGCTTCCGGCGGGTTGATCACCATCTGTTTATACCCGGGCCATTCTGGTGGGTTAGAAGAGTCCGAAGCGGTAGTTAATTGGTGTGAAAAGCTGGAAAAACCTTTTATTAGCCATCATTTTCGCACTTTGAATCGAAAATCGCCGCCCACATTAGCCATGATCCAAAGAACGAGGTAGGAAATGAAAGAAGTATCAAATATAAAAGAAAGCCGAGATATTTTTTCAGTCATTAAAAAACGATATGCTAAATTAAGCAAATCCCATAAATTAATTGCCGACTACATGTTTAGTCATTATGAACGAGTTTCTGAAATGTCAGCTGTGAAGGTTGCTCAAAGTGTTGGGGTCAGTGAAGCGACGGTAGTTCGTTTTTCGGTGACTTTGGGATACGAAGGCTACCCGGAGTTTCGGAGAGCATTAAAAAACGAAATCAATAGCAAGCTCACAACGATTGAGCGAATTGACATGACCTTAAGAAACGAACAAAAAGAAAGAGCCCTTCAGGAGACCGTTCATAATGTGCTAAAGTCCGATCTGTCCAATATCAATGCAACCTTTGAGGAATTTGACTATGAAATTTTTAAGTCGTGTATTGACTTAATTTTGGGGGCCAGAAAAGTTGTTATTATTGGGTTTCGGACCACCACCCTGCTAACCGAGCATCTGGGATATTATCTCAATCTGATCCTGGATAACGTCCGGGTGGTTAATTATGGTGTTTCAGATATTTATGAACATTTAATACGGGTTAATGAAGAAGATGTGGTGATTGCCATCAGTTTTCCCAGATATGCCCAAAAAACTTATGAAGCAGTTGAATTTTTAAAGAATAAAGGGGTAAAAATCATTACGATTTCTGATAATGAAAATGCTCCGATTAATGTATTTACTCAATATCGGCTGATTGCCAAAAGTAATGTCTACTCATTTGTGGATTCGCTGGTGGCACCCTTGTCGCTGATCAATGCGTTGGTGATTTCGGTAGGCTTGAGAAATATTGGCAAAACCAAAGAGACCTTTAATGAACTTGATGAAATCTGGCGAGAACATTATATTTATACTGGTGATGAATCAGAAAACAGTTCACGAAAGGACAAAGAATAATCAATGAGCAAAATAGCAATAATTGGTGGCGGACCTGGCGGCATGATGGCGGCAGTGGCAGCCGGAGAAAAAGGACATCAGGTTGATTTGTATGAAAGCAACGAAAAGCTGGGAAAAAAACTCTATATAACGGGCAAAGGGCGATGTAATCTCACCAATGCAGTTGAGATTGGCGACTATTTCGCTAGCATTGTGCATAACCACAATTTTATGTACAGTGCCTTATACGCGTTTACGAATGAAGATTTTATGGCATTTATGGAAAAAAACGGCGTGCCATTAAAAACAGAGCGGGGCGACCGGGTATTTCCAGTTTCAGATAAATCAAGTGATGTGATCAGTGGGTTTAAGACTGCTTTAAAACAAAGTCGCTGTCAGGTTTATTTAAACACAAAAATAACAGACCTCTTGATCGAGAACAATATAATTAATGGTATCGCTCTTGAAAACGGAGAAACCAGAAACTACGATGCGGTAATCCTGGCAACTGGCGGAAAGAGTTATCCGTCTACCGGTTCAGATGGTGGCTTTTTTAAGGTGTTGAAAAGTTATGGGCATCAAATCAGCCAGCTGGCGCCGGGACTGGTACCGATGAATACGAAAGAAGATTGGCCCCGGGATTTACAGGGGCTGGCCCTTAAAAATGTTGCTCTGACTCTTTATCAAAAAACACCTAAGGGCCAAAAGAAAGTAAAGTCCATGCTGGGGGAGATGTTGTTCACCCATTTTGGCATATCCGGGCCATTGGTTTTATCACTAAGTTCCTATTTGGTGGGAAATTTAAAAGATTTCTGCCTGGAATTGGATTTAAAACCAGCATTAAGTTTGGAACAAATGGACAATCGGATCCAACGGGATTTTTTGAAATATCAGAACAAAGATTTTGGCAATTCTCTGGGCGATTTACTGCCCTCGAAAATGATTCCAGTAATGGTTCAATTATCCGGGATTGATCCGGGAACCAAGGTCAATCAGATCACCAAGGACCAGCGAAAAAAGCTAGTCGAATGTTTTAAACAATTAACGATTGGCATTGCTGGTCTGCGCGATTTTACCGAAGCCATTATTACTGTTGGCGGTGTGAATGTAAAAGAAGTAGATCCGGGAACCATGGAGTCAAAAATAATTAAAAATCTTTATTTAGCCGGAGAGATGCTGGATGTGGACGCCCTGACTGGTGGATATAATATCCAAATTGCCGTTTCCACCGGTTGGCTGGCTGGAAATTCAGTGAATTAACAAAGAGTTGGATGAGGGAGAGTAAGATGCAAATTGCCATAGATGGTCCTGCCGGAGCAGGAAAAAGTACCATTGCCAAAAAAATAGCAGCAACCTATAAAATGACCTATTTAGATACCGGAGCCATGTATCGGTGTATCGCCCACTGTGTTTTGAATCAGCAGGGTGATCGATTCGATGATAACCGGGCCATTATTGAAATTGCCAAAACTGCAAAAATTACTTTTGATGGTGACAAGGTTTTTTGCAATGACAAAGATGTCACACAGGAAATACGCACCCCCCTGGTTTCCCGGCATACCTCAGACGTTGCTAAAATAAAAGAAGTCCGGGATTTGATGGTCAATCAACAGCGTGATTATGCCAAAAACCATTCGGTGGTTATGGATGGCCGAGATATTGGTTCGGTAGTGTTGCCTGATGCGGATCTTAAATTTTTTCTGGATGCTGATGTTCTGGAACGGGCGCAACGAAGAAAAAAAGAAATGGATGAAAAAGGCAGCAGTAAAGCGCTGGAAGAAATTAAAAGTGACATCGAAAATCGGGATACCAATGACCGAAACCGTACTGAAGGCCCACTGATGCAGGTTGTCGATGCAATTGTCATTGATACAACTGGGAAAAGTATCGAAGTTGTTTATCAAGAAATGAAAAAATACATTGATGAGGCCAGCCGATGATTTATAAACTTGGCCGTTTCATTACTTATCTTATCAGCTTGATTCTCTTTCGGATAACCATTATTGGTAAAGAAAATATTCCGGAAACTGGAGGGGCGCTTATTTGCCCTAATCATATTAGTAATATTGATCCGGTGGTGATTTCATTTACCACACCCAGGGAGATTCATTATATGGCCAAAGCGGAGCTGTTTAAAAATTCACTGTTGGCCTGGTTCTTTCGTAAGGTCAAGGCTTTTCCCGTTAATCGGGAAAAAGTTGGTATCGAAACGATTAAGACATCTTTAAAAATTTTGAAAGAAGAAGAGATTCTGGGGATTTTTCCGGAAGGTCATCGGGTTAATCCAGAAGATCGGACTCCCCCGGCCAGTGGTTTTGTGGTTTTTGCCATCAAGACAAAATCACCAATTATTCCGGTGCGAATCAAAGGAAAATACAGATTCAGAGGTAAGATTGAAATTATTATTGGTCAACCCATTTATCTGGAAGAATATTATGGAAAAAAATTATCCGATGAGGAAACCCATCAGTTAAGCGAAAAAATAATGGATACCGTTTATGAATTGGAATCCGCTTGAGGTTAAAATGGAAATAATCGTTGCCGATAAAGCTGGGTATTGCTTTGGAATCGAAAATGCCATGAAAATGGTTCAAGATACCATTGAATCTGGTCAGGAGAAAATATATACATTAGGTCCCATCAGCCATAACACCCAGGAAACCCAGCGATTAGCTGACCAGGGGATTGTCATAATTGAAGAAGACGATGTTAAAAATATTGAAACAGGCTGTATCATCCTTCGCTCCCATGGGGTTGGGAAGAAAATTATTGAAGCGATTAATCAAAAAAGGCTTCCCATCATTAACGCCACCTGTCCCTTTGTTCGGGCTGTTCAGAAAAAGGTGGAAAGCTATGATGCAGCGGGGTATCAGATTGTTATTGTGGGAAATAAGGATCATCCAGAGGTTATTGGAGCAAATGGCTGGTGCAATGATAAAGCTTTAATAATTAATGATATAAATCAGTTGGAAAATATTGAAAGTTATGATAGAATATGTATCGTGGCTCAGACCACCATCATCGAATCCAGATTCAATGAAGTTTGTGATGCGATCAGGTCGAGAGTCAATGAAGTAGTTATATTTAATACTATTTGTAGTGCCACCGCTGAAAGACAAGCAGCGGCAGCGAAAACTGCAAAAGAAGTAGAATATATGATCGTAATCGGTGGATACCACAGCTCGAACACACAAAAGCTGACGGATATTTGTAAGTCCCATTGCGAAAAAACTTGTCACATAGAAACCATCCGGGATCTGGATCTCGCTGAAGTAATGAAATATCGGAAAATTGGTATTACAGCAGGAGCATCAACACCGGATTGGATCGTTAAGGAGGTATTGGAAGGTATGGAAGAGCAAAACAAAATTGCTGAGGAAAACGTGGTCGTAGAAGTGACGACTGAAGAACAGCCAACTGTTGTAGTTGAGGAAGTGGTGGAAACCATTGAAAAAGACGAATATGATGATGCTAATTTCGATTTCGCTGCAGAAATTGAAGAATCATTAAAAACAATTCGTCGAGGTGCTGAAATCGAAGGCGAAGTTATCCACATTGCTGAAGATGAAGTAATCTTAAACATTGGCTACAAAGCAGATGGTATCATCAAAAAGAATGATTTCACATGGAGAAGCGATGAGGTATTATCTGAACTTGTACAATTAGGAGACAAAGTTTGGTGTATCGTTACTGATTTGAATGAAGGTTCTGGAAATGTAAAACTTTCAAAAATCAAATATGATAACCGTCTCGTACAAAAACAGTTAAGTGACGCCTTTGATAATAAAACAATCTTAGAAGGAACAATCAAAGATATTTCTGGAAATGGTTTAATTGTCGATATCGGATTCACCGATATTTATATGCCAGCTTCTCAATATCATGTCCGTTATGTAAAAGACTTAAACACCTTGATTGGCGAAAAAGTAAAGGGTATTATCATTGATTACAACCCAAAACGACGTCGCGCGATTCTTTCACAAAAAATCATTCTTGAAAAAGATATGAAAGAACGTCGGGAACAAGTAAAAGAAATGAAAGACAAACGTTTTGACGAATTAAACGTTGATGATGTTGTTAAAGGTGTGGTTAAAACCATTACTAATTTCGGAATCTTTGTTGATCTTGACGGCATTGATGGTTTCGTCCATCGTTCAGACCTGACTTGGGAAAAAATCAATGAGCCTAAAGACATCGTCGAAAAAGGCCAGGAAATTGAAGCCAAGGTTATTGCTAAAAATGATGAAGACAAAAAAATTAAATTAAGTGTAAAAGCTTTAATGGACCGTCCATGGGATGATTTCATTGCTAAATATAATGTTGATGATGAAGTTGAAGTTACCATCACAAATATTTTAGATTTTGGTGCATTTGCTGAAGTGATTCCGGGCGTTGAAGGTTTAATTCACGTTTCTGAAATCAGCTACAACCGTGTTGAATCCGTTGCTTCAGTTTTAAACACTGGTGATGTGTTAACTGTTAAAATCATCGGAATTAACCCAGAAAAAGAAAAAATTAGCTTAAGTAAAAAAGCTACTGAAGAAGCTCCGGCTCGTCCTGCTCCAACACCAAGAAGCAGTAACAGCAGCAGTAATGCAAGCTCTGGCGATCGCGATAGAAGCAGTAACTACGGTGGCGGTGACAGAAATCGCAGACCACAGCAAAGCCATAACAGCAACAATAACCGTAACAAAACAGTTTACGAAGAAACCGCCAATGTAACTCTTGGGGATGCATTTGCTGATATGTTCAGCGGTCTTACTTTCGAAGACAGCGAAGACGACAAATAAGAATAATATTTATCAAAACAATCTTTGGATTATTCCAAAGATTGTTTTTTTTAGGTTTAAGAAAAATATTTTTAAAATAACTATTGAAAAAATTTTAAAACGTGCTATAATAGTCATTAAATCCAGGTGGAATACTCGGAAATAATCCAAGGGGGGGTAAACACTTGAGACTTTCAACAAAAGGAAGATATGGTGTACTTGCCATGGTGGAACTGGCACTTCAATATGGAGATGGCCCAGTTTCTATTAAAGAAATCGCCGAAAAACAAAATTTTTCGGATTCATACATGGAGCAACTTTTTTCAACGCTAAAAAATGCCGGGCTGGTAAAAAGTCTGAGAGGCGCTCGCGGCGGGTATGTCTTAGCAAGAGATCCGGAAGAAATTACTGTTGGTGAAATTATCAGAGCCCTGGAAGGCCCCATTGAATTGGCGGAATGCATCGACGGTGGTGGCAACATGACCTGTGTCAAATCACCGGAATGCGTGACACGCGGACTTTGGAAAGACATCAGTGACAGTATCAGCAATGTTATTGATAATCGATCATTACAGGATTTATTAGGCAAATAAATCACGAAAGAGGGATAAAATGAAAAGAATATATTTAGATCATGCGGCCACGACTCCGGTTGATCCAACCGTTGTTGAAACAATGATTCCATTCTTCACAGAGAATTTTGGAAATCCATCATCTGTTTACACAGAAGGTCGGACGGTAAAGAAAAGTCTTGAGGCAGCGCGTTTACAAATAGCAAAAGCGATTAACGCTGATCCCCGGGAAATCTATTTTACCGGCAGTGGATCAGAAGCGGATAACGGGGCAATCAAAGGGATCGCCATGAAAAATCAGGCCAAGGGAAAACACATCATCACCACAACCATCGAACATCACGCCGTTCTTCACACCTGCGAATATCTGGAAAAACAGGGGTTTGAAGTAACCTATTTACCAGTTGATGAATTCGGACTCATTTCATTGGATGATTTAAAAAATGCCATCAGAAAAGATACTATCTT
>JAKLQL010000658.1 GCA_022013395.1 Acetobacterium sp. | reverse complement strand
TGAGTGGGTCTGTCAGTATTATTTCAGAAGCGATCCATTCATCAATGGATCTGGTGGCATCCTGTGTTGCCTTTATGGCCGTTCGGACATCATCAAAACCGGCAGATCGGGATCATCCATTTGGTCATGGGAAAATCGAAAATATTTCTGGTATCGTCGAAGGCGTCTTGATCTTCATTGCCGCCGGGTTGATAATTTTTGAAGCCGTGAAGAAAATAATGGAGCCGGTGGAAATCGAACAGGCGGGGATTGCCATCGCGGTGATGGCCGGAGCGGCGATTGTTAATTTTTTCGTTTCGAAATATCTGTACAAGGTTGCTAAAGAAGAAGATTCCATGGCCTTGGAAGCCGATGCGCTGCATCTAAAAACGGATGTCTACACGTCATTAGGCGTTGGGGTTGGTATCTTGCTTATTCAATTAACCGGCTTAATGGTGTTGGATTCAATTGTGGCAATTCTCGTGGCGCTGCTGATTGTTAAGGAAGCTTGGGGACTTTGCCGAAACGCTCTTCAATATCTGATGGATAAACGACTTTCTGATGAGGAAGAACAGGAAATAATGACCGTGATTGAAAAAGTCAAGTCTGACTGTTCTGCTCAAGTGGTTGATTATCATAAGTTGAAAACAAGAAAGTCCGGTAATATTAGACACATCGATTTTCATATTACAGTGGACCCAAGCCTGACAGTGATGGAAGCCCATGATATTGTCGGGTGCTTTAAAAAGGAATTGTGTGAAGTGTTAAAAAATACCCGGGTAAACGTTCATATTGATCCCTATAATCATCAGGAAGAAGATGAAAATCTGGGTATTCTCTAAGGGTGTGTAACGGTATAAAGCTATCTGAGTGTGGGCATTGTAAATCTTAATGATCAATTAATGCTAATCGATGAAATTGGTCAGTGACTAAACCATAAAAAAATCGGAAATCCTATTAATAAGGTCTTTCCGATTTTTTTTTATTTCTGTGTATCATCGTTGAATTCGTCTTCGAGTTTTTTCTGTCTATTTTTTATTAGGGTACCGGTGATAAACAGGGCAGCAAAGATCAACGCAAATAGCATGGCAAAGATCAGTGCCGTGAGCGCGCCGAGAGCCGGCAGATGGTCTTTAAAATAATCGTTGTTTATGAACATGGCAACGGCATAAATGATGGCAAAGGCACCAGCACCGATGAGACTGTAAAGCAGATAGTTTTTGGTGGTGGGTTTGCTGTAAAAATCCCATTGTCCTTTTTTATAACAGCCAACGATAACACCAATGCAACAGATCATAAAGACTGCCCATTCAAAACCCCATTGACTAAACGGGGCATTCAAGAACATCGATTGGACAACGATACTGCCCAGCAGCAGCCAGAAAACAATCCAGAAACACACATGTTCAATTTTATATAATTCCATTTCCTGGCGTTCATCCACCACTTTTTTAAATTTTTTCATGGTTATCTTCCTCCCAAAATAAATCATTTAATGTTTTCCCCAGAGCTTTACAGATGGCAATGCACAATTGCAAAGACGGGTTAAATTTTCCGGCTTCGATCATACCAATGGTCTGGCGGGTGACACCGACCAACTTGGCCAGTTCTTCCTGGGAGATGTCGTTCTCGACCCGGGCGATTTTCATTTTTATATTTTTCATCTAAACACTCCTTTGTACATATAGTATACTATAAAAGATAAAATGTCAACTATATATTGCATTGAGTAATATATAATAAGCAGAAGTTCACTAGCATAGCTTGATGATTCCTGCTTTTATGAGGGGATAAATTTAAAATAAAAATGATAATTGTTGACTGCCATGTTCCAATTTATAACGGGCGACAATGTCTGGCATTTTATAAAGCAGCCCATGGCGCTGACATTCCCGAGAGAAGATAGCCCAGAGGTTTTTGGCATTAGGGCTGGCACAGCTGTAGGTATTACCAAAATGATTCATATATTCTTTTTTGATCCCGGGGAAATGGGTATCCAATTGGTCATAAAAATAGAGACGTTGTTGATCCCGAAGGGTGACCCCAAAGGCCGGATAAATAAATCGGGCGCCGCTTTTAGCAGCCAGCTCCACAATTTTGCTAATGTTATCGGTGGTGTCATTAATAAAGGGAAGGATCGGCATTAGCAGCACACCGGCAAAGATGCCCGTCTCAGATAGTTCTTTAATGGCCGCAAAGCGCTCACTGCTGGGAGCAACCCGGGGCTCAATTATTCTGGCCAGGGCATCGTCAGCACAGGTAATGGTGATCTTTACAATCACTGGTGATCGGTTTTGAATCGTTTTAAGGATTTCTTTATCCCGGGTAACCAGCGGGCTTTTGGTGGCAATAGCCACGCCGAAACCATGGGCTTTGATGCGTTCCAATGCCTGCCTTGTGAGCTGATACTTTTCTTCAGCAGGATTATAGGGATCGCTCATGGCACCAGTGCCAACAACGCCTTTGAGGGTTTTTCGCTTAAGATTATCATCAAGAATCGCCAGGGCGTTTTCTTTGGCTCGAACCTGATCAAAAGCTTCGATCCCATAGCATTCGCTACGACTGTCGCAGTAGATACAGCCATGGCTGCAGCCGCGATAAATATTCATATTATAATCGGTGCCAAACCAGAAATTGTTTTTGGTTCGGGTCAACATATTTTTAGCCGGGATGGTTTTCATGGTTAACCTTCTTTAATTATCTTATTTATCTGTTGGTTTTGCTATCGGACAATCAGACCCAG
This sequence comes from Acetobacterium sp., assembly GCA_022013395.1. Classification (GTDB taxonomy): domain Bacteria; phylum Bacillota; class Clostridia; order Eubacteriales; family Eubacteriaceae; genus Acetobacterium. The sequence continues at coordinate 647 of JAKLQL010000658.1, read as the reverse complement.
CAATTTAGCCAGCTCGGCAGCCTGATAGGTGGTGACGATGGCACCGCTTAATGCTTCGATGGAGACAATCAGCCCATCAATTTGGCTGTTGGTAAAATCTAACCCTTTTAAGGGTGTTTTGAAGAAACTGGCCGCTTCAAAATTGACTCGATCGAGTTCGATCTGTGACAGCTTGCACTCGGAAATGGTGGTGTGACCAAAATCACATTCGGAAATCTCGATGGCTTTCAGTTTGGCTTTGCTGAAATTACCGTATTGAAAATTACTGTCGGAAAAGAGCAGGTCCTGCAATTGGGCTTGATGAAAATCGACCCCAATCATTTTACAGGACTTGAATTCGCAGCGGTTAAAGTATCCGTCGGCGAAGTTGCTGTTGGAGAGGTTGCAGGATTGAAAGCGAAGATCCCGGCAGTCGATTTTTTCAAAATTACAGTCGCTGAACTCGCAGTTTTCAAAAAGGGATTCCCGGAAGGACAACCGGGAAAAATCGATCTCCATCAGGGTCAAGTCCTTAAAATGTTTGCCTTCAATTTCCAGTTCTTCTTCATTTGCCCAATCGATCATGGCTAGTAAATCATCGGTAGATTCAAGATTTTCGGTAAGGTTGGGTTTTGATCGTTTCATAAAGCCTCCGGTTTTGTGTTTTC
>JAKLQL010000657.1 GCA_022013395.1 Acetobacterium sp. | reverse complement strand
GAAAAAATAAAATGGCATTAATTAATGAAAATTATCTGAAATTACCAGGCAGTTACCTGTTTTCTGAAATCGCAAGGCGTGTTGAGGCTTATAAGACCGCCAATCCAGATGCTGATATTATCCGACTGGGAATCGGCGATGTGACCAAACCGCTGCCCGAAGCAATTATCAATAGCCTGCACCAAGCGGTTGATGAGATGGCTGATGAGAAGACCTTTAAAGGATATGGTCCGGAACAGGGGTATGACTTCCTGATCGAGAAAATCATTGCGTTTGATTTTAAGAGCCGGGGCGTTGATCTCGCCGTTGACGAGATTTTTGTCAGTGATGGGTCTAAAGTGATACTGCCAACTTCCAGGAGATTTTTGGCCTGGACACTAAAATCGCCATCACTGATCCGGTTTATCCGGTTTATGTCGACAGTAATGTCATGGCTGGCCGCAGTGGCACATTAGGCGCTGACGGCAAATGGTCGGACATGGTTTATATCCCCTGTACCGCCGAAAATGGCTTTGTTCCACAGTTGCCAACTGAAAAGGTGGATTTGATTTATTTATGTTTCCCCAATAATCCCACTGGCACAACGATCAATAAGACTGAACTTAAAAAATGGGTGGATTATGCCAAAGCCAATCAGGCCATTATTTTATATGATGCTGCCTATGAAGCCTATATTCAGGAAGAAGATGTCCCTCACAGCATTTACGAAATTGAAGGAGCCAAAGAAGTAGCCGTTGAATTCCGAAGCTTCTCCAAAAATGCCGGTTTCACCGGTACTCGATGCTCTTATGTGGTGGTTCCGAAACAAGTGATGGGGTATACCGAAGCTGGGGAACCGGTTGAAATCAATAAACTGTGGAACCGCAGACACTGTACGAAGTTTAATGGCGTTCCTTATATTATTCAAAAGGGAGCAGAAGCTGTTTATACCGAAGCTGGTCAGCAGCAGATCAAAGCGCTGGTTGAATACTATATGACCAATGCTAAAATGATCCGTGAAGGCGTCGCCAGCACCGGGATTGAAGTTTTCGGTGGGGTCAATGCTCCTTATATCTGGCTGAAAACGCCAGCCGGAATGGATTCATGGACTTTCTTCGATCGACTGCTTAATGAAGTCAACATCGTTGGAACACCTGGGGTCGGTTTTGGACCCAGCGGAGAAGGCTATTTCCGTCTCACCGCCTTTGGCAGTAAAGAAAATACCGAAGAAGCGATCAGACGTTTTACCACTCAATTTAAACGATAAGCAAACTACAATCTAATATAAAAAAAGTTCCGGGAAGTTTTAATCACTCCCGGAACTTTTTTAGGTAAAAATGCGTCTTAAGCTAACGTTTATTCATAAACAATAAAGGATTCCGAATAACGCTTGAGCAGTTCGCCGGCATCAGGGCATTTAATGAGCTCGAAGAGATTGAGGGCGATGACGTCGCTAACCTGGTTATGAAACAGTTCAGTTTCCTTGTTCATATTTTCAAGCAAGGTATTCACTTCTTCAGCGACTTCACCGGTACCACCTGGTTTATAGGTTCCCGCTTCGACACCTTCCAGAATTTTTTCAGCGGCCTGATTACTATAATCAGCCGACCGTTTTAAGGTTTCGTGGGCTTCGTAAAGCGGACTGTCACTGGGGAGATTCAGACTTTTAACCAGATTACCGGCGAGAACAATCTCATGAGTTTTTTCTTTAACGGCTTCAATTACTGCTTTATCATATTCGATTTTTTCTTGAGCTTTCTCTTCGGTTTTTTCAGGTTCTTCAGTGGTCGTGCTTTTTTCTTCGGTGGCAGGAGCCGCCTCTTCTGAAGTATTAGAAGCGACCAGTTCTTTAGAGGTATTCGGGGCCGCTTTTTTTGTCGGCTGAGTTGACTCTGCGGTGGTTGACGATGGCTCCTTCGACTCCGATTTCGTTTCCGATGCTGGCGCTTCAGTAGTTTTTGTGGCATTTTCAAGTTCGGTGGTAATCTCAGTATGGTTTTTATAACTGAGAATGTAGTTGTTAATCACATCACTGCCAACATATTCAGTAATTTTTGTTCCATTATCTGGATACATGCTGCTTAAGTCGATTTTCGTCAGCATTTCAACACTGTCTTCATATTCGCCTAAAAAAGAAAATAGCGCACTGGCATCATAGTAGTGCCCTTCCGAATAAAAGGTATCAGCTTGAATATAAATAGCCGCTTTGTCCACTGAATTATCTTCTTCATTAGCCGCATGAGCGCCAAAAAAAATCCCGCTTTTAAGAACAAAGAATGCGCCACCACCGATGAGGAGAATGACGAGAACGGCTGGAATGATGATTTTTAGGGGGAGTTTTTTTCCAATTTTTTTAGATTTTTTATTATTGGACTCTTCGTTTTCTTCCTGAATCATTTTAACGACTTCCGGGTTATCTGCAAGTTTTTCGGTGACTTTCTTTAATTTCTCATTTTTTTCAATACTTTTACTGCTCTTTTTTTTCTCTTTCTTTTCTTTTTTCTCTTTGGGTTGAAATAGTTTCGGCAACTTTGGCTTTTCCTCCTGAATAGTTTTTACATTAATGAGCGCATACGTTCATTGATGTAAATGTAGTGGTGTGAAATAAAATGGGTTAAAGTGAGTTTTTCAGATAAATGGTTTAATTGGATTTTTTGGTTAGATGTGTACCATTAACAATAATGAATTGATTCGATAATTTTTCAACAAAGTCATCATGTTTTTCACAAACAGAACAGATACAACTTGAAAGGTGGATTGCATTAACATCTTTTTTTAGCAGATGATCTGTTTTTTTGAGAACTCGGGACACAGCAGTTTCGTCGCAATGCCGACAGCGGATAAATCCGATTAATTTGACATCCGTTAATGGATAATTTGAAAAAGCATCCTGTCTTTCTTTGAATGCTTGCTTACATCCCTTTCCAGAGCAATTATCCATAATTTTGCCGCAACTGATAATGACGACTCTTTTCATTGGAAACACCTTTTTAGTTAATATACTATCATAATTTGGGAATAGTTCAATAAAATTAAATGTATTCAAATTTTCTTTGAGTGCTAAACACAATATAAAGCATATTATACTATAGAAATCATTATAATTACTTAGGCAATTATCGACAAAAGATAGAAATATTTGGTCATTTATGGGTGTCGAATGACTGAACGAAAAGCAATCGTTGCAGAATAAGTCGGGTTGCTCTCAAAAATATGCGAGTAATAACCGATAGCGCGTTATTTGAATGGTTTTATACTTAAAAAAACATTAAAAGTGTTGACACATTTAATAATTATCCTTACAATATTGTTAGCACTCGTAGCAAAAGAGTGCTAATGTGATTAAAGTTTAAAGAAGAGGTATGTTATGGAAAAGAAGCAGTTTAAATCAGAATCCAAACGTCTGATGGATTTGATGATCAATTCGATTTATACCAACAAAGAAATATTTCTCCGGGAATTGATTTCTAATGCATCCGATGCGATTGACAAGGTTTACTACAAAACATTAACAGACAAAGATAAAAGTTTTAATAAGGATGATTACTATATCCGGATTCACCCTGACAAAGATAACCGCACCCTGACCATTGAAGATACGGGAATCGGGATGACTGCAGCTGAGCTGGAAGACAATCTTGGTACCATTGCCAAAAGTGGTTCCAGCGATTTCAAGAACGAACAGGAAATGGAAGAAGATTTTGACATCATCGGCCAATTTGGTGTCGGTTTCTACTCAGCCTTTATGGTAGCTGACAGGGTTTCCGTGGAAACGAAATCCGTTGATGATGAGCAGTCTTATTTATGGGTCTCTGAAGGGGCAGATGGTTACATCATCGAGCCGGGTGAACGAAAAACCCACGGGTCTAAAATCACCTTGCATTTCAAAGAAAATTCCGAAGATAATAATTTTGACGACTATCTGGAACCCCACCGGATCCGTCATTTAGTGGAACATTACTCCAACTTTATCCGCTATCCAATCAAAATGGTGGTTGAAAACAGCCGGGTTAAAGAAGAAACTAAAGACAGCGACAAACCCGAATATGAAACCTATTTATCCGATAATGTGCTAAACTCGATGATCCCGATCTGGCGTAAAAACAAAAATGAGCTCACCGATGAAGATTACAACAATTTCTATCACGACAAGCGCTTAGGTTTTGATGCACCACTGGCTCATGTCCACCTCAGCATTGAAGGCGCGATGAGCTACAAAGCGATTCTGTATATCCCTGGCCAGGCTCCTTTTGATTACTACACCCGGGATTATGAAAAGGGACTGGAACTTTATTCCAACGGCGTCCTGATTATGGAAAAATGCAGTGAACTGCTGCCGGATTATTTCAGCTTTGTCAAAGGGGTTGTGGATTCGGAAGATATCTCCTTGAATATTTCTCGGGAAATGCTCCAACAGGATCGTCAGCTGCGTCTGATCAGCCGCAAAATCGATACCCGAATTTCTGAAGAACTCAAGAAAATGCAAGAAAACGATCGGGAAACCTATGAAACCTTCTTTAAGGCTTTTGGTAATCAGATCAAGGTTGGCACCTATGATAAATGGGGACAGGACAAGGAAAAACTTCAGGATTTCCTGCTGTTCTATTCATCTAAAGAAGGCAAACTGGTTACCCTTAAAGAGTATGTTGAGCGAATGCCGGAAGATCAAAAATATATCTACTATGCCTCGGGATCATCAGTGGGACAGAT
>JAKLQL010000656.1 GCA_022013395.1 Acetobacterium sp. | reverse complement strand
CCTGAAAAAATTTCCGATTGTTCGCTCACTCTTTGTGGGCTAGTCGGTCTTGCTGATCCTCCAAGAGAATCGGTGAAAAATGATATCGCTCTTTGCAATAAAGCTGGGATTCGTGTTGTCATGATCACTGGTGACAATGGTATTACGGCGGCAAGTATTGCCCAAAAAATTGGTATGCTTAATGCAGATCACATCATCACAGGTGACATGCTCAATGAAATGACCGATGAGGAACTGTGTGAAAAGGTAAAAGACGTGAGTATCTTTTCTCGTGTTGTCCCCGAACATAAAATGCGTATTGTCAAAGCATTTAAACAAAATGGCGAAATTGTTGCCATGACAGGGGATGGTGTCAATGACGCTCCGGCCCTGAAATATGCAGACATCGGTATTGCTATGGGGAAGCGCGGCTCAGAAGTATCGCGTGAAGCCGCAGACCTGATTTTAATGGACGACAACTTTTCAACCATTGTATATACAGTGAAAGACGGACGGCGAGTTTATGATAATATCCGAAAAGCGGTCGGCTATGTGTTTACAATTCACATTCCCATTGCCTTTGCCGCTTTACTTGCACCCATGTTAGGGGTTGGTCCGGCAAGCCTGTTTTTATTACCACTTCACGTGGTATTATTGGAACTAGTTATCGATCCGACTTGTTCTATCGTGCTGGAACGACAACCGGCGGAAACCGATATTATGGACCGTAAACCTCGTAATCCAAAAGAAAAGCTGCTTAATGCGAGCGTTTTATTAAAGAGTATTACGCAAGGCCTCGCCTTGTTTGCTGCATCTTTTGGCACCTATTATTACTTATTGGAACAAAATCCAGAAAATGCAGCACTCGCTAGAACGATGGGTTTTGCCATCATTATGCTGGCAAATCTTTTCCTCGTTCAAGTAAATAGCTCTGATCATGATTTTGCTTATCAGTCATTTAAGCGCTTAGTAAAAGATAAGGTTATGTGGACAGTAAATATTGGAACGATTGCCGGTTTGATTGTCATTCTTTACACACCCGTCAATTCATTTTTGAAGTTCACACCACTTTCGCTCAGTCAGTTATTTACTGCACTTGGGATTGCTGCGATTTCGATTTTGTGGTATGAAGTCGTGAAATTGATAAAGAAACTAAATAAGTAGTCAAATTTTTTCTAAAAAAATATTGAATAAGTAAACTGAGTAATTAATGCAATTTATAATTTTTGGGAAACTAGATAATCTGATACTCAGTGTTTCATGATTCAGATCTTCATGATACAGCTTTAAAACCCGTAGTATCAGAAGGGGTATTTTGAAAAGAGAGCGTTTGAAGTTTTGTGTATTTGCGAAAATTGATGTAGTATTGAGAAATTAATTAAGGGGCAAGGGCATTAAAATGACGTTTGCCCCTTACCTGTATCATAGTCCGAATTGATTGCATGTCAATAAAAAGCAAGACTGGATTGAACTCCGGAATATAGTGATGTGATTTTGGAAATTAATCCAACCGCTCCGAAAAAAAATTTCCAGCTGAGAGTGAATCTGGCCCCAGTACTTTCCTCCGGCCAGTCCACTTTTGGGTGACATCCATGGTATTTTTGAGTATTTCGGTCGAATTTTCCAACCGAACCGGATATTCGTGCCAGTCGATTCGGTGTTTCGTGCCAACGCTTCCGGGTTTTCGTTTCAACCGTTCCGGTCAGGTTTCAATCAGGGTATAAGGGATATATGCATCAGTTAACTGATGTAAATCCATTTTAGGAGGTCATTCTCATGACCAAATATCGTGAAATTCTGAGGCTGTTCAACCTTGGCATCAGCCAGACTGGTATTGCCAGTAGCTGTGGTTGTGCCAGAAAAACAGTTCGGGATGTTGTTAATCGGGCGAAAGCCTGTAACATCATCTGGCCGTTACCGGCTGAAACAACGGATGCTGATCTGGAAAAATTATTATTTCCTGATAAATCCGTACCAAAATCGGATCGCAAGTTTCCGGACTATGATTACATCGACAAGGAAATGCTGCGCAGCGGGGTAACGTTAAAGCTTCTCTGGAATGAATACTGTGAAGGCTGTCGACAGAATAGAGATATTCCACTGATGTACACTCAATTCTGTCACTATTATCAGAAGTACAGCGACAAGAAACGTGCGACCATGCACATTCCACGCAAACCCGGCGAGCAAATCGAAGTGGACTGGGCCGGAAAGCCGGCTTACATCATCGATACCGATACCGGTGAAATGATTCCCTGCCATATATTTGTCGGGGTTTTGAATTACAGTCTCTATGCCTATGTGGAAGCCTTTCTTAAAATGGATCTGGAAAGCTGGGTTACCGCCCATATCCATATGTACCAATACTTTGGTGGCAGTACACGGATACTGATTCCTGATAACTTATAATGTAAATCTTTACATTAGAGATTTAATGTAAACCAGATTTTAATGTAAAGTTAAACTCATATTCTCTGGGTTACCCTGTTTTCTCTAGTATTTAACTTTACATTAAAGAATCCAATTCATAATTAAATCAGCCCGAAAAACAAGGAGGTAATATTAGAAATGGCTGATTTAAACTTATTGGGAAATGCCCTAGATGAACTGAAAGAGCAATTACTCTTTCTGGATGATTCAAAATACAAAGCTTGCTTGATCCATGTGTTGAATGATTTTTATGATTATGCGGCGACAGGTGAGGGAAACTTACACCAAAAACTTCTTGATTATTATCAAGAGACTCTTTCTGTTAGGCCTTTTGAAAAACCCTCGACTGTGTACTTACGCAGAAAAGCACGTATTCTGCAGATGTTAAATGATGTCATAAATGGTAGGAGGCCAAAACACAAATATTGCTATGGTAACTCTGTCATTCCAACAGTTTATGAGCATGAAGCGACCGTCTACTCTGACTGGATGACACGGCAGGGAAAAAGTAGCGGAACAATAAGTAGCAGGATGGGAAGAATCAAAGTATTCTTCATATTTCTGGCTGAAAATGGATGCCGGGAAATCGAATCAATTAATCCGAATCTTATGGTACAGTTTATCACCCAGCTTTCCGGAAAATACAGTTCACAGGGAAAGGCAAATATCCTGTACACTTTGAGGAACTTCTTTTCCTCCCCGGAAATCTCATGTCGGCTGGCCTGCGATCCAATGCCTTTACTTAGCCAGCTCCATTCTCATAAACACGAGAGATTGGCTTCCTGCTATTCAACGACTGAAATCCATGATGTCATGGCAGCTGTGGATCGCAGCACAAAACCAGGCAAGACGGATTATTTGATGATGATCCTCGCATGTGTCTACGGGCTGCGTGTGAGCGACATCCGCGAATTACGGTTTTCATCCATTAACTGGAAGAAGAACACCATTACACTACACCAGTACAAAACAAAACGGTACGTCAAATTTCCAATGATAGAAGCGGTAATACTGGCCCTGCTGGACTATATCAAAAACGCACGTCCTTCATCAGATGATCCACATGTGTTTATCAAGCATAGGTCGCCGCATGAGCCTTATGCCCAGAACGACCATTTTTCCTATCGTATCAGCCGTTACTTTGTCATGGCCGGGGTCAATACGGTGAACAAGCATCACGGCCTGCATTCCATGAGGCACAGCTTGGCTACTGAACTCATAGCAGATGAATTTCCTGTAAACGAAGTCGCAACCATCATGGGACATACCACGATTGCTTCAACCAATACCTATATCTGGTCCGATATCAGGCATTTAAAAATCGCCGCATTGGAGGTTCCCGGTTATGATAAATGACAAAGAGTTCCTCCAGTTTAAAGACGGGCCTTTCAGAGACTATTTCGAAAAATTTATTGAATACAAACGCGGTAAGGGCGAAAAGGTCTCACGGTCAACAATTATCAATCTGCGCTCACTGAACAATAAGCTGTGCCAATACAGCACCGTAAAAATCACGGCGCAAATGGTAGAAGAAATCTTGTCCCCGGAATCTTTTGCCAGCAGCGATACCCGTGGTAAAAGCATTTCCCTTTTGCGGCAGTTCTGTCAGTTTATGGGGATCCTTGGAATCCCATGTGCCGCTGTGGGAAGAAATTATGCCGCACTTCCACGGCCCCAGTTCAGGCCATATATTTTCAGTACGGAGGAGATTTCAAAACTCCTGCATGTGGCAGACCATCTTACAGAAAGCCGCAGATGCAACAACCATCTCCGCGTGTACCCGATAATGCTGCGCATTCTGATTGGTACCGGAATGCGGATCGGTGAAGTCCTCCAAATGACAAATGATGACGTTGACATTTTACGGGGTGTCATCAAAGTCATTAATGGAAAAAATGGTGTCTCTCGTTTCATCCCTGTTTCTGACAGTCTGATGGACGTCCTGAGGATTTACTTCAGGAATAACGATAGCATGTCAGCAGAAGAGCCGTTCTTTGTGTCACCATATACAGGCAGTTATTATTCCTATTCAGCTGCAAAATACATGTTTCAAAAAATATGTGCCATCGCTGATATAAGGTGTGAAGATAGTAGTCTACCAACGCTCCACTCCCTCAGACATACTTTTTGCACAAGGAGCCTTGAACAGATGATCGCCAGCGGAATGAGCGAATACAGTGCAGTTCCTATTCTGGCTGCATACATGGGGCATGTCAATCTTGTGGACACTGAAAAATATATCCATTTCACTGAGATCGCCCATGCCCGTTTCATCTCGGATGAGATGTTCATGGCAGACATAGTGCCGGAGGTCAGTTATGATGAATAGCAGATTTTCCCACTTTGTACAGAAATATTTTCTGTCATACATGATCAGCCAGCGGAATTATGGTAATAATACCGTCTCTTCATACCGTGATACCTTTCGGCTGTTCCTGAAGTATTTAATGGACACCGGACCTACACCCTCTGAACTGGATCTACAGGATATTACACTCGATACGGTCAGGCTCTTTGTTGAATGGCTGGCCCGGGAGCGAAACAATTCTGTTTCAACCAGGAACGTCAGGCTTGCACATTTGAAATCCTTTTACGAATACGTCCTGTCCGTTGCACCTGAATATTCCGGTCTCTGTTCAGACATTATAAATCTGCCCTTTGCCAAAACGGAATCCTGTCCACCGACATATATGACTGAAGACGAGGTTTTCCATCTGCTAAAAGGAATCGATGCTGAATCTAAAGCTGGGCTACGTCATCTGGCAATACTGACTCTGCTATACGATTCCGGATGTCGTGTCCAGGAGATCCTGGACCTGAATGTTTCCGATATCCAACTCGATAAATGCAGTCGGATCTATGTTCATGGAAAAGGAAATAAGTACAGGCAGATTCCATTAAGACCAGAGACAGTAAAAATCATCAAAAAATATATTCAGTGCTATGGCCTAAAACCCAATGACATACTGTTTATGAACCGTCAGGGATGCCGGCTTACCCGCCAGGGAATCCGGCACATCATGCAAAAATATGAAGAGTTGGTTCATAAAGAACATCCTGAGGATTGTACTATCGGCTTTCATCCACATCTGCTAAGGCACAGTAAAGCAACTCATCTCGTTAATGCAGGTGTAAGCATATATAATGTCCGGGATTTCCTTGGTCATTCATCGGTGGTGACTACACAGGTCTATCTCACATCAAATCCTGAAGTTACACGCAAAGCAATTGAACAGGTATCACAGAAAACAATACCTCAAAGTGCTGATTACTATTCAGAGAAGGAGAAGGCAGAACTTATGGGATTTCTAGATAGCTTGCTGTGATTTATTGTTAATGTAAAGTAAGATGCAGCTGATATTTTGTAAAACAGGGCCTTCCGACATCTTACTTTACATTAAAATCTGGTTTACATTAAATCTCTAATGTAAAGATTTACATTATAAGTTATCACAAACCGTGCGAACCGTTGAACCACCAAAGTATTCATACATGTGCACATGACAATTGAGCCAGGTATTTTGTTTCATATCTAAACACGGTTCAACATAGGTATACTGGCTGTACGGTAAGGTCCCAACAAAGAGATAAACTTTTATCTCATCACCGGTCACCTGGTCAATCAGCTTTTGAGTTTTGCCACTCCAGTCAACTTCGGCGTTCACACCCGGCTTATGGGTCAGATGATTGGTTAGCTTTTTACGCGCCACTTCATCACGATAACCATTACAGAATTTCGTATAACCAACGCCGAGATGTGACGTGGCAGTGCATTGATCCCGATACTCTTGCCAGAGAATTTTGAGGGTGACACCCACTTTGGTCAACTCATTATGAACATAGTCATAATCCGGCAGCGTATAAATGGTTTCTTCAGCATGTTTATGCGGAAAGAACAGATGATAGACTTCTCCTAAAGACTGGTCTTTGATATCATCATAAGAAAGATGCTGTTCTTCAGCAATACGGAAAACTTCATTAACAGAAGTTTTTGACATGTGTCTGCTGCGTGCGATTGATGATTGTGAAAGCCCATTGGCACGCAATTCCATAATGAGCTTCACGGCGATTTTTCTGGACATATTCATGTCCTCCTTTATAAGGTATTAAGGAATATTTATTCCCTGATATACATTATAAGGCAGCGGTATCATTCCATGAATAGCCAGTATTGATTTGTGAATCGTTGTCGGTATCAATGTGTGTACTACCGGTATCCAATTGAATATCGTTAGTATCATTACCGTGAAATAATCACTTTTTACTCTTGACGTTCGTTTTCAATGCCATTATTATTAAATAAAATACTTTTGAAAGAGGTGAAGAATGATATCTAAATTAGTTAATGAAATCAGGAGTGTGTTTATTGCAATCGATGAGATGACCCAGGAAGAATTCAATGGCGGCACCGAGTTAAGTTACTCGTCAATCGCCATATGTCCAACCTCACCAGAGCCACACCTGGTTTACCAAAGTAACGGCAGGAAAACCCCGGAAAGATTTGAAGAATTATTAAAATATACCAAACAGGCCTTGCTGCTCGATGATGCCAACCGCATCCTTGAAGAAAATGCCGACCTTGAATGGCTTCTTGAAAAAAAATTTAAGAAAATGAAGAAGTGGGAGACTATGAATCTAAAATAATAAATAAATCTATGTGTCTATTTTTATAATATCAGAAATAATACAAAAATTACCAACTTGCACTTAACTATGCATGGTGAATAGATGCTGTTAAACATTATTACCAATACTTAATACATTGTACTGAGTTCAATGTATTAAATACACGATGCCGCGAGTATCGGAATTCCTGCGCACCATCTCTCGGTGTATAACAAAATCTTTATTCACCCGAAGATCTTCCAGGAATAGCAGAACTTCGGGTGAAACCATCCTCCTT
>JAKLQL010000070.1 GCA_022013395.1 Acetobacterium sp. | reverse complement strand
TTTCGTTTGATTAAGGAAGTGAACCAATGAACTTAATTACCGAAGATTTATTAAAAAAAATCATAAAAAGCGGACAATCAATAGAGAATAACGAATTGAGACTTCCCGAAAACTCAATGCTAACCCCTTCGGCAAAATCGCTGCTGGCGGATCATAAACTAAAACTGATCTTGATTGATGAAACCGAAGCGCCACCCAAAACAAATGTTATGGAAACGGCTGCGACTTTGGCAGCAAAAAAAACGGGTAGGTTTACCTTGGAAAGTGGCGGTTACTTAGATGATAAACCGGAATATATGACTCAGGTTTACGGTAACCTGTTAGTGAATAAGGATCATAAACGCATCAAACTTAGAGGTGAAATCGATCTATTAATGGGCGAAATCATGAAAGTGCAGATTCGCGCCAAAGCCCTGGAACGCAATTCTCTGGTTACAGATTTACAAGAGGTGTTTAACTATATTGGAGAATTATCACGTTCTGAAATTCTAGACGAGGCATTAAGCATCAGTACCATTCTGGGCTTTAATGAGCAGGAAATCAGAGCAATGTCTCATAATCCTAAAAAATATTTTAATCATGAACACTTATTCAACATTACCTATGAACTGGGTGAGATTCCGATTTTGTTAAACTCACTTCGCGCATTGATCAGAAAAACCGAAGTGGCCTGTTATGAAGCCTTTAAACGATCCGATGGCACGGTTGCCAGAGGCGATCTGATGCAGGGTTATAACCGCTTATCTTCAGTTATGTATATTATGATTTTTAGGCATTTGGATCATTAATGCAGGAAAGGAACAAAATGAGTGATCAACTGGAGAAAATTGTTGACGTTATTTATCAAAAAATTAGCGCTAAATTAAAAAGTATGGGCTACATTGAAATTGAAGCATCAGGACGACATGTGCACTTGTCAAGGAAGGAAATTGATGAACTGTTCGGAAAAGATTATCAGTTGACAAACATCAAATCACTGTCGCAGCCGGGTCAGTTTGTTTCAGCTGAACGGGTAACCCTGATCGGTCCCAAAGGACAGCTTTCAAACGTGGTGGTTTTGGGTCCGGAACGAGCGCATTCACAAATTGAAGTGTCAAAGACTGATGCAAAAATCCTGGGCGTTAATGCACCAATTCAGGAAAGTGGCAAAATACAAGGTACCTCGCCCATCGAAATAAGTGCCAATGGTAATAAAGTTCACCTGAACCAGGGTGTATTAGTGGCAGAAAGGCACATTCACATGTCATTGGCAGATGCCGAGAGCTTATCCTTAAAAGATGGTGATCATGTGGATGTTGAAGTGAGTAGCGACCGACCGGTAATTTTCAAGAAAGTGAATCTCAGAGTGTCGGATCAGTATGATACCTATATGCATATCGATTATGACGAGGCAAATGCCTGTAATCTTACTGGAAAAACATTTGGTTTGATTATAAAAAAATAACGGCAAATTAAAAAAAAGGAGTACGCAAATGGATCTTGAACAGATAATCGACGAAGTATTCAAACGCATTATGGATAAAACCAAACAAAATGAAATGGCAACAGCAGCGATTCCCAATAAAATGTTTATTCAATCCGATGGCAATTTACTGTCAATCGCAGGATATGAAACGGTATTATTAGATACGGTCACGGATCAAAACCAGTTGCAGAGATACGAATTTCTGGTCATCACCAAGCTTTCAATTGATGAGATGGCAGCTTCGGTTAGCGGATTATCGATTAACGAAAAAACGAGGGTGCTGCGCCAATTTTTATTGACTGGTAAAACGGTGTATGTTATTGAAGAGGGTCTTGAACATCGGGCTTATAAAGCCATTGCAAATCCAGTGTTTTATAACATTTTTAAAGATCAGGAAACGAAATTAATCCAATACGGGTTGCGAATCATGAGTGCAGTAGCCTTAGAGAGTACGCTTGTAGCTGGGGAAAAAACAGTAACACCGGAAATTTTAAGAAAAGAGACGCTGGAAAACTCGGAAGTTAGTGTTTCTTCAACTGGCGTCCAATACAGCACTGAGAAAAAATTGATCAGCCATGAATTGGCAAAGCAGCTTGCAGTGGAAGCCAATATCGTATTAAAAACCGGAACTTTGATTACACCATATGCCAAAGATGTGTTTAGAGAAAGCAATACCATCATTACGTTTATTTAAGCGATACGAATAAACAGCAACTTTGAAAGGAATAAAATGAATTCAAATAAAATCAGTTGGAAGCAAGGTCTGGTTATTGCTTTAGGGGTGCCGATGCTGATCCTCCCTAATATTGGGTATTTTGCCGGCTATGTCGGCGTATTTTCAATTATTGTCTGGATTCTTTCAATCGGCCAGGGATTTCTCCAAAACATTGCCTATGGCGACTTTGCCCTGATGTATCCAGAAGCTCGGGGGTTGCCCGGTTATGTGCAGGCAATTTTTAGAGGAAAAGATAAAAAAGATTATGACACGAACAAATTTATCGGCGGTTTCAGTGCCTGGGGTTATTGGTTGGCCTGGAATCCGGTGCTGGCAATATTTTCACTGCTGATCGGAACCTACTTACATGGAATGATACCTG
>JAKLQL010000655.1 GCA_022013395.1 Acetobacterium sp. | reverse complement strand
TTCCGGTAATTGTCTGGCGGATGCCTCAGTGCTGAATCAATACCAGGCCCTGGCTGAAATGGTGATGGAAAGTGTCACCTCCCAATGGGCTAAAACTAATACCCTTTATAACAAAAATGAATCCAAACAGGTCTACTTTTTTTCGATTGAGTTTCTGATTGGACGACTGATGAAATCTTATCTCAATAATTTAGGGGTCGACGATCTGGTTCAAGAATGTGCCCAAGAAATGGGACTTAACTATGAAGCAGTTCTCGAACAAGAGTCCGATCCCGGTTTGGGAAATGGCGGTCTAGGCCGATTAATGGCCTGCTATTTAGATTCTTCTTCAGCCATGGGCATGCCCGCCCACGGCAACGGCATCCGTTATAAATACGGCCTCTTTGAGCAACGGATTATCAACGGCGAACAAATTGAAGTGGCGGATAACTGGCTAAAAAACGGATATCCCTTTGAAATTCGTAATCCCGATAAATCAGTTATTGTTAAATATTACGGACAGATCCATTCCGAAAACATCAATGGCAATCTGACCTTTGTCCACGAAAACTATGAACCGATTATGGCGATTCCCTACGATGTTCCGATCAAAGGATATTGTAATCAAACGGTCAATTCCTTGCGACTTTGGAGTGCTGAGCCGCTGGAAGCCTTTGACCTTCCCAGCTTTAATCAGGGACATTTTTTAAATGCGGTTCGTCACAAATCAGAAGCTGAGGCCATCAGCCAAATTCTCTATCCCAACGACAATGGTTTTGACGGCAAGCTTTTGCGCCTGAAACAAGAATACTTTTTTGTCTGCGCCGGATTAAAGCGGATCATTGTTGATTTTAAACGCTCCAATAATAATTCCATGGACGGTTTCAGTGACAAGATTTGTATTCACATCAATGATACCCACCCGGCTTTATGCGGCCCGGAACTAATGCGCGTGCTAATGGATGAAGAAGGTCTGGGTTGGGATGAATCCTGGAAAATCACCGTGGCGGCGCTAAGCTTTACCAATCATACGGTTTTGCCGGAGGCACTGGAAAAATGGCCAGTGGAGATGATGAAGGATTTACTGCCGCGAATTTACATGATTATCGAAGAAATCAACCGCCGCTTTCTGTTGGACCTGGATACCCAATATCCCAACGACCAGGAGCGCAATCATAGCTTATCGATCATTAAGGACAATTATGTCCATATGGCCAGCTTGTCGATTGTCTCCAGTCATTCCATTAACGGCGTAGCTGCCCTTCACAGCAAAATCCTCCGGGAAGAGACCTTTAACGGCTTTTATCAGGTCTTCCCCCAGCGGTTTCATTCAGTGACAAATGGGGTTTCGCCCCGTCGTTTTCTGATGAACAGCAACCCCGAACTTAAGGCCCTGATTAATGAATCCATTGGCACCGATTGGAACTATCGCCTGTTTGAGGTGAAAAAATTGTTGGACTACATCAACGATCCGGTTTTTTCTGGCAAGTTCGATGCCGTTAAGCTCTCAAATAAGATCCGTCTGGCCAATTACATGGCCAGTCATAATAACATTAAGGTCGATCCCAATTCTATTTTTGACATCCAGGTCAAACGGATCCACGAATATAAGCGACAGCTGCTTAATGCCCTTCATGTCCTTTATTTGTATAACCGACTCAAAGAAAATCCCAACCTGGAAATGGCGCCACGAACCTTTATCTTTGCTGGTAAAGCGGCACCCGGTTATTACTATGCCAAAGAAGTCATTAAGCTCATTACCGCTATTGCTGAACTGGTTAACAATGATCCAACCCTTCACGACAAGCTGAAGGTCGTTTTTCTGGCTAATTTCAACGTATCTCTAGCTGAAATCATCTATCCGGCGGCCAATATTTCAGAACAAATCTCAACTGCCGGAAAAGAAGCCTCAGGCACCGGTAATATGAAATTTATGATGAATGGGGCCATCACTCTGGGTACCATGGATGGTGCCAATATCGAAATTTATGAAGCCGTTGGCCCCAGCAATATTGTCACCTTTGGCCTCTCGGCCGATGAGGTCCACACGTATCAAACCGATGGTGGCTATCGATCAGTTGATATCTTTGAGCAGGATCCCCGGATTCAGCTGATTCTTCGCCAGCTCATTGATGGCACGCTGGGTCACGGACTTAGCTTTCAGGCCATTTATGATTCCCTGCTTTTATATAACGATGGCTATTTCGTCCTTAAAGACTTTAGTGCCTATGCTGATGCCCAGAATCGGGTTGATCAGCTTTATCGCAACCAAACCACCTGGACAAAAATGTCCATCAGCAACGTCGCAAATTCCGGTATTTTCTCAAGTGATCGTTCCATCAGAGACTATCAACGAGAAATCTGGAAAATCATTTAAGGAGATCTCATAATGAATACTGAATGTGTCGCAATGCTCCTGGCTGGAGGACAAGGGAGCCGTTTAGGCTCGCTGACTTTTAATAATGCCAAACCCGCTGTTTTATTTGGCGGAAAATATCGTATCATCGATTTTCCCTTAAGCAATTGCATGAACTCCGATATTGATATTGTCGGGGTCCTGACCCAATATCGACCTTATATCCTGAATAACTATATTGGTGATGGCTCAGCCTGGGCGCTGGATCAAGTCCAGGGTGGGGTCCATATCCTGCCGCCCTATATGGGCCAAAAAGGCGGCCGCTGGTACTCTGGCACCGCAGATGCTATTTATCAGAATCTCGATTTTATTGACCGTTTTGATCCCGAATATGTGCTGATCCTTTCCGGTGATCATATTTATAAGATGGATTATTCCAAAATGCTGGCCTTCCATAAGAAAAAAGAAGCGGATCTGACCATCGCCGTGATGGATGTCCCTTGGGAAGATGCCCACCGCTTTGGCATTGTCAACACCGATGAAGAGCATTGCATCAAGGAATTCCAGGAAAAACCGGAACACCCCAAAAGCAACAAGGCGTCTATGGGTATTTATATTTTTACCTGGAAAGAATTGAAGCGCGCCCTGTTAGAAGATGCCGGTGATCGGGAATCTGAACACGATTTTGGCCATAACGTGATACCCGCCCTTCATGCCAATGAAAAACGGATCTACGCTTACCCTTATGCTGGCTACTGGCGGGATGTGGGGACCGTTCAAAGTTATTACGACGCTAACATGGATCTCTTAGATGTCAACTGTGATTTTGATCTCAGCGATCGAAATTTTCGGGTCTTTTCCAACAACACCAGCCGTCATCCCCAGTTTATTGGTCCTCAGGCCAAAATTAGGAACAGCCTGATCTGTGATGGCTGCATTATTTTTGGCAAAGTGGAGAACTCGATTCTTTCCCATGATATTGTGATTCATAAAAAAACAAGCTTAAAAAATGTCATTGTTCATACGGGAGCCATCATTGAGGATGGCGCAATTTTAGAAAACTGTATCGTTGGCGCTCGGGCACGAATTAAAGGGGACGCCCGTTATATTACCGACAACACTGACACAACTCCGGAAATACATGTCATTAACAGCTGAAAGGAGTAAGCAAAAATGAAAAATGCCGTTGGCCTTATTTTAAATGTAGATGGAGAGGATGATTCCTTAAAAGACTTTCTTCAACATCGCAGCCTGAGCACCCTGCCGTTTGGCGGACGTTATCGTCTGATCGACTTTACCCTCTCAAACATGGTCAATTCAGGATTATCTCATATTGGTGTCATTGGTTCCCATAAATACAGTTCGCTTGTCGATCATCTCGGAACCGGCAAGGAATGGTCGCTGAGTCGAAAAACTCAGGATCTTTCAATTCTATCCGGATCGAACAACTATCATATTGGTCGCCTGATCAAGGTCAATCTACGAAATCTCCAGAATAATCGGGGCTTTTTGGAAAGCACCACGGCGGAACATGTGCTGATTGCCACCCCTAATCTGGTTACGACCTTTGACTTTAAGAACGCCTATGATATTCATTTGAAAAACGACAGTGATGTCACCCTGATTTTTAAAAAAGATGATCCCTTATACCATCTCAAAGACAATGATCTTTACCTGGACTTCACTAAAAACCGGGTCAGTGGTCTTCATTATAAAAAAGAACATTCTACCGGGCATTTTTTCACGGAAATGTTTTTTATCAAAAAAACACTACTGATCGAGTTACTGGATCTCAGCGAGCGTACTGGCGATTGGGATTTAATGGATATGATCAAACAGAACATTGATACCCTGCGGGTGTTTGGCGCCCAGCATACCGGGTATATTAAACGGGTAAACTGTCTGGAAAACTATATGAAAACCAGTATGGACTTGCTGGAATATGAGATTATGCAGGAACTTTTTCTGGGCAAAAATTCCATTCATACCAAAATAAAAGACAACCATCCGACTCTTTATGATGATCCATCCCAGGTGTCCAACTCAATTGTCGGCAGTGGCTGCACCATCGATGGCACTATCAATCACAGTATCATTTTCAGAGATACCCATATGAACTTTGGTTCTCATATCCAAAATAGTATTATCATGCAACGGTGTGAAATCGGGAGAAATGTTAATTTAAACTATGTTGTCATGGACAAAGACACGAAGATCAGTGACCACACAACCTTGGTCGGCAAACCACATGCTCCCATTGTTTTAAAGAAAGGCACGGTAATTTAAATGTTAAACGTCCTATTTGTCTCTTCAGAAGCGTACCCCTTTTCTAAAAGTGGGGGTCTGGGCGATGTGCTTGGCGCCCTGCCAAAATCATTCCCGGAAGACGTCGACGCCCGAGTCGTCATCCCCTTTTACAGCACCATTCCCGAAGCATTACGCCAAAAAATAAGGCCCCTCAAGCATTTCCAGATGTGGATGTCTGACACCCTCCATTATTGCGGGCTTTTGACCTGTGAATATGAGGGCGTTACTTATTATTTTATCGATAATGAAGCATTTTTTAAACGACCATCCCTTTATGGCTATTATGATGACGGCGAACGGTTCAGTTTTTTTTGTCGGGCGGTTCTGGACTCCCTGCCATTATTGGATTTTGAGCCCGATATCATTCACTGTAATGATTGGCAAACGGCGGCCATTCCCTACCTGCTTAAACATCAGTATCGGATGGCCTTTCCCGCAACCAAAGTCGTTTTTACCATCCACAATATGCGCTATCAGGGCGTTTATGGTTTTCATGATATCAGTCCCTATCTCCATCTCGGTTTTTTACCCTCCGATCTGGAGTATTATGGCAAAATCAAT
>JAKLQL010000654.1 GCA_022013395.1 Acetobacterium sp. | reverse complement strand
GACCGACTCTTTGGAACAAAATAACTCCAAATTAGAATCCAATACCCCTGGAGGTTACCATGCAACAATCACGTTATAACTTATTTACCGCTATTGCTCTTATTGTTGGCGTTGTTGTTGGTTCCGGTATTTTTTTCAAAAGCGATAATATTCTCGTCGCAACCGGTGGAAGTGTTGCATTAGGCATTCTGGTTTTTGTTATTGCCGCCATTAGTATTGTTTTTGGCTGCCTAACCATCGCTGAACTTGCTGCCAGAACAGATCACCCCGGCGGGGTTCTTTCCTATGCCAAAGAATTTATCAGCCCCAGCATGGGGGCCGCCTATGGATGGTTTCAAACCTTTATTTACTTGCCAACCATTACTGCCATTTTAGCCTGGGTTTCCGGCATCTATTTCTGTATCCTCTTTAATGTGGAGCAAACTCTGGAAATTCAAATTTTGGCTGGAATTGGCTGTTTTTTTATTCTGTACGCAACAAATATTTTTTCTGCCAAAATCGGCGGTTATTTCCAAAGTGGCGCCATGGTTATTAAGCTGATTCCGCTGGTAATCATCGGTATTGCTGGTCTTATTTTTGGTGGTAGCGGGGAATACTTCACCACTGCGGCCATCTCAGAAGTTAGCTCCACAGGCTGGATTGCCGCGATTGCACCAATTGCTTTTTCATTTGATGGATGGATTATTTCCACCTCTGTCGCCTATGAAATTAAAAACAGCAAACGAAATCTGCCTTTAGCCCTGGCCATCAGTCCGCTGATTATTCTGGTTCTCTATATTATTTATTTTGTCGGAATTTCCAATTTGGTCGGTCCTGCCGAAATTATGAGGACTGGCGATGCCCATCTGGATTTTGCTGCCAACATGATTTTCGGACCCAGCGGCGCAAAAATCTTGATGCTGTTTGTTTTTATCTCCGTTCTTGGTACCCTTAATGGCCTGGTAATGGCGATGATTAGAATGCCCTACGCTTTAGGACTGGACCAAATGATGCCTAAATCGAAAGCGATGATCCAAATCTCAAAGAAATTTGATTTTCCGGTGAATTCAGCTCTTTTCGCGCTGATTATCGTTTCATTCTGGTTGCTGGTTCATTATTTTTCCCAGAAGTATAACCTGTTTCCAAATTCTGACATTTCAGAAATTGCCATTGTAACCAGTTATCTTTTGTATCTGGGGCTATATTATAAGGTATTTATGTTATGGAAAAAGAAAGAAATCAAAAGTCTCTTCAGAGGTCTTATTTGCCCTATTCTGGCTTCGATTGGCTCATTGATTATTTTCTCAGGCGGCATTCAGAATCCCTTATTTGGTCTCTATTTTGTGATTTGCGCTTTTGTTTTTGGTGCTGGCTACGCATATTACCGTTTTGGAGTTTTAAAAAAACTTAATTAATTTAAGAAATTATTTAAGTTTGCGTTTGATTGATACAATTTGGGTAAATAGTATATATAGCTTTTCTCCTCAAAGCATATAATTTTAGAAGCGGAACACCCTCACCGGGGTGTTCCGCTTCATTTTATCCTAAGTAGATTATTCCAGACATTTAAACATAAATGATGTTTACTTCTTTGTTAAAGTAACGCAACATATCAATGAGTTTTTGGGTTACCCGCCATTTAGTTGTGAGTTCTTCGGGAAAATCCGGGTTTTGATGAGCCGGATTGATTGAATTCCCCATGATCAGATCTATGGTAGTGGCTTCATTGAATAACAGGTTAGCCAACATTGATGCACCGTTATTTTCCTGAAATATTTCCCGGCCAACCCGGTTATGAATATAGTCATCACAGATGCGAATGGTTTCCTGCATGGTCAGCACCCCTTCGGTGACTAAATCGATGCCTTTGATCCGGGCAATCGGTGGTACTCTTTCCGACATGGTTTTAAAATCAACCACAATTTCTTCCCCAAATTCTCTGGCAATAATGTTAGCGGCAGTGCCGCCACAAATAACCTTTTTGCCTCGTCCCCGTTCCATTAACCGCTTAATTTCAGCATCTTTACTCATATCCAGGGGGGGGCCGGAAAACATTGTGACATATTTCCGTTCTTCGACCTTAATCACTGCGACGGTGGTGTCATCCCCCGGTTCTTCGCCATAAAGATTATAACAGGTATCCACCAGGGCCATGGAAATATCCTTGGCTTTTTTATTCTCATAAGATCGCGCCAATAAATAATCAGCAGCCTCTTCCCACTGCCATCCAAAATTCAAAAAATTACCGATCCCGGCGTGTATCACACCATCACTGAAAAAAGCCATAATATCGCC
Source organism: Acetobacterium sp. (assembly GCA_022013395.1). Classification (GTDB taxonomy): domain Bacteria; phylum Bacillota; class Clostridia; order Eubacteriales; family Eubacteriaceae; genus Acetobacterium. Next base: position 1,741 of record JAKLQL010000654.1, on the reverse strand, counting down.
TTTTTCAATTTCCATGGTAGTCTCATAAACCGATTTACCCTGAAATTCGATTGCCTGACGATCCAGTTCAATAATCTCGCCATCTCGGATAAACACCAAAGGTGGATTGTCGAATTCAAGAATGTAAGCCATCCGGTTTCTGAAAACCTGAACAATGGTAAAGGTGGAATAGGCCAGCTTCCGGACACTGCATTTTGGTAGGGTTGCCTCAAGTGTCTCCAGCACATCCATAATCCCCATTTTTTCTTCCAGCATGGTTGCGGCAATGGTAGATGTCAGGGTTGCCAGAATATTGGCCTTGACGCCACTCCCCAAACCATCAGCCAGCACCACAATGACGCTTTCGTCATTAATCCGGACTTCAACATTATCGCCGCAAAGCTCCTCATGAACCTTATTGACACTATCACTGGCAATATCCATAAATAAAGGCATTAAAGTTCAACCTCCCGACTGGTCACAACTTTCTGGAGTTTGGTTAAGGTCACCTTGGTTTCAGCCGTTGTTTCTCCCAGCAATCCGGCGATTTCATGGGCAACCCGCATTTGTTTGTCAATAACTCGCTGCGCCATCTTCAGGGTTTCCTCCTGCATCTTCAGCAAGTCCTGTTCCTGTTTTTCCTGTTTGGTAATATCGATAAAAATACCCATATATAATTCCTGTTCAGGAATATAAGTCAGGATTTCCATGAAAGTTCGGTTCTCCCGTTCATAATGGCCTTTTCCAGTATAGATATAATTCTTCTCATAGTTTAACTTTTTAAACGGATTATAATCCAGGGCATCGATGAAATTGTAACGCATCACGTCCTCCCGTTTCATATTAAAGAGCCGTTCAGCTGCAGCGTTGAACTCAATGATCCGGAACTTTTTATCCAGTACTGCAATGGCGTTGGGCGTGGTGGTAATAATCAGATTTGAAATGGCTTCGCTCTTACTGGAAATCAATGGCAGACACATATCCAGTTCCGCCATATTCCAATAAACAGCTCTAGCCTTATCCCGACAGGTTTCATAACCGCAGGTACCACAATTGAGCTCATCCCGTTCGGTGAATTTTGACATTTGATTCAGAATATTTACAATTTCTTCTTCCGGTACTTCCCCCAAATGATGAACCGGCCGTTTATGGAACAAGCGTTTGGTATCAATTTCAGGAATCGCTTCGTTAGGCTGTTTTTTACTGTTCATATCAATATACGTTTGGAGCATTTCGACTTTTTCATATTTAGATAAAGGACTGTGCAGATTACCAGGTCCATTAACACAGCCCTCTTCACAGGTATTCATTTCAATCCAGTATTTTTTATCCAACTGATGTATTTCATCTAAAAACTGCATACAGTTTTTAACCCCATCGATACGCAGAATTTTCCGGCTGCCATCCAGATTTTCGACACTATTCCTGGCCAGTCCACCGGTTATCGGATAGAGCCGTCCCGTATTGGTTCCGATGGCATTGAAATCTTCCGCCGGCATTTTTTTGGGAACAATATTTTCTTCTTTGATCCAGGCATCAATTTCATCAAAGGTTAGCACGCCATCAATGACACCGCGGACATCCTTGTCATGCACTTCCATTTTCTTTGCCAGACAGGACCCGGCATAAACGATTTTTGCATTCGGGTATTTTTCCCGCAAAATTTTTCCATGCGCAATCATCGGCGACACTTCCCGGCTCAGCGACGATACATACTGGGGATAGTAGATTTCAATCAGATTTTTAATCCCTGCACAGGATG
>JAKLQL010000653.1 GCA_022013395.1 Acetobacterium sp. | reverse complement strand
ATTCATACCATCGATAAGGAAAGTACAGTGATCGGGGCGCTCTATTCGATGGGCTATGTAAAAAAAGAACTGCTTAGACATTTTATGATCCTGCCAATGCTGATTGTCACAGCATCGGCAATGCTGGGAACCGGCCTGGGGTTTGTGCTGATTGGAGAGAATATTAAAGAAAATGTTGCCTATTATTCTTATCCCGGCTATGCCATGGTATTTCCACCTTATCTTTTGATTTATGGTGTTTTACTACCCATGTTAACTACTTTGCTCGTAAATTATATCGTTATCAACAACAAGTTATCCATGGCTCCGCTCAAACTGCTCAGACGGGAAAAAAAACAGCATCAGCTGGCAAACATCGACCTGAAGGAGATGGGTTTTATTAATCGCTATCGGATTCGCCAACTGTTGCGAGAAATCCGGGGAAATATCACGATGTTTTTTGGATTGTTTATTGCCATTCTACTGATGGTTTTTGGATTCAGTATTTATGGGAGTACTAGTGCTTATGTCAATAATGTGCCCTCCGACGTCGAGTACAATTATCTTTACTTGTTAAAATATCCCATGGAAACTGCTCCCAATGATGCCACTAAAGCTTATACTGAGTCTTTAACCGCAGACCTTTATTTAACCGGCGGTGAGATGGACGTGACGGTTCAGGGAATTGATGATGAAAACCCCTATTTTGATTTCCCGCTGGATGGCGAAAAAAATGAGGTGATCATTTCTGATTCAGTTGCCAATAAGTTCGGTTATAAGGTGGGAGATGAGATTACCCTGTCTGATAATCTTGAAGATCTAAATTACAACTTTAGGGTTAAAGAAGTGGTAAATTTTGCCAGTGGCCTTTATATTTTCATGGACATTAAAGACATGCGCGAGCTGTTTGGGCAGGAAGACGACTACTATAATACCTTGATGTCAGATCATGAACTGGATATTGAAGCGGGAAGAATCGCTACAGTCATAACTGTCGATAAAATGGTAGCTGCGGCCAGACAAATGTTCACGATGATGTATGGGTTGGTGATTACCATTCTGGGCTCATCGGTATTGCTTTTTGCGATTGTTATGTATTTATTAGTAAAAATGATGATTGATAAATCAACCTTTAACATTTCATTAATCAAGGTGTTTGGCTATAATGAGCGGGAAATAAAAAAACTATATCTGGGCACCACCTTCTATACGGTTGCGCTCTCGACTCTGATTGCGATTCCGGTCAGTAAAATGATTATCAATCAGATTTATCCATATATGGTATCCAATGTTTCGGCCGGGATGAATGCTACCATGCCACCCCAATCGTATCTGATTATGGTGGCGATTATTTTAAGTACTTATACCATCGTTAATTATCTGGTCGGTCGGCACTTAAAAAAGATCTCGCTGGTTGAAATCTTAAAAGAACGCGAGTAGCAGGGTATAAGGGCTTATGTATACCAACCTAGCTTGGTTTAATTATTCTGATCAAAGGCTGCCAGAATCACATCAAGAGCATGAAGGACATTCGTTTTTTCGTCATTGGGAATGTTTGTAAAAATGTCCGCAAAAAAAGCATTGTTATTGCTTTCGATTGTTTCAAAGATAATAATACCAGATTCTGTCAGGGATATGTTAACACTGCGCCGGTCTTCAAGTGAAGGGATGCGTAGGACATATCCCTTTTTAACAAGGCCGTCCACGGTGCGGCTGGTGGTGCTCATATCGATGGCCAGAATAACGGATAACTCTTTTAAAGAAATGGTTTCAATACGGCCAATTTCTACCAAGGCATGGCATTGAGCCAGAGTCAGAACTTCGGCGCAGTAGCTGCCATTATTTTTTTTCAGAAGCCCCAATTTTCGTTCAAGGATTCGGATTTGTTCTCTAAATTGTTTTGGTTGTGCTCGATTCATAACAGCGCCCTCCTTTAGTGAAAATATTGTATCATAATTATTTCGCGTTTGCAATATTTGCCAAAAACAATAGTTGTTACTTGCAATCAAAATCATACTGTGTTACAATTACAAACAAATTTGAAAGGACGTGTTAAAAATTGAATCAGACCATTATCAAAGCAGAAAACTATTTCCTGAACACCTATAACCGTTATCCAATCGTGTTGGAATCTGGTGAAGGGGTTTATTTATATGACGACGCGGGAAAAAAATATCTTGATTTTGCAGCAGGCATTGGTGTGTTTGCCTTAGGTTATCAAAATAAAATATACAACGAAGTGCTAAAAGCACAAATCGATCGATTAATTCATACCTCCAATTTGTTTTATAATAAACCATCTGCTGATGCAGCCGAGAAGTTCGCCAAGGTATCGGGAATGGAGAAGGTATTTTTCACCAATTCCGGGACAGAAGCCATTGAAGGGGCGATCAAAATTGCCCGTAAATATTATTTTAATAAAACCGGAAGTCCCGAAGGGGAAATCATTGCCATGGAGCATTCTTTTCATGGACGCAGTATGGGTGCCTTGGCAGTCACTGGTCAGCCCAAATATCAGGAAGCTTTTGGGCCAATGATGCCAAATATCAAGTTTGCCCAGTTTAATAATTTGGCCAGTGTAAAAGAGCAAATCAATGAAAAAACCGGTGCGATTCTAATGGAGACGATTCAGGGGGAAGGTGGATTATACCCGGCCACGGCCGACTTTTTAATCGGTGTGAAAATGCTTTGTGAAGAACATGACCTGCTGCTGATACTGGATGAGATTCAATGTGGCATGGGACGGGTGGGAGAAATGTTTGCCTATCAGGCTTACGGCGTCATCCCGGATGTGATCACCGCGGCAAAAGCTCTCGGATGCGGAATTCCGGTGGGTGCTTTTGCAGCAAGGGGCAAAGCAGCAGATGTTTTAGAACCAGGTGACCACGGCACCACTTATGGTTATAATCCCTTAGCCGGGGCCGCAGTTGATGTGGTGCTGGATATTTATGAGCAAACTGATTTATTGGCTCATGTCAAAGAGGTGAGTAGCTACTTAGAAGAAAAATTAAATGAGTTGGTAAGTGATTATTCGTGTGTTAAGGAACGACGAGGAAAAGGTTTAATGCAAGCCCTCGAGCTGGATCGCCCGGTAAAAGAGATCATTGCGAAAACCCAGGAATTGGGACTGATCATTATCACCGCCGGACCCAATGTATTGCGATTTTTACCACCGTTAGTTATTAAGAAAAAACAGATTGATGAAATGATTAACATCTTAAAAAGTAGTTTGGAGTTCGTTTATAATAAAGATCGCAATTGACATTAATTTAAGACACTAAACGGGCTATTTGCTAAATATTTACTTATTCCATCCATTACACTATGTTACAAGCAAATTTTATTATAAATTCTTAATTCTCGTTTCATTCATAGTCATCCGGGTATTAAATTAACTAAGGAGTGTGAAAAAAATGAAAAAAGTAATGCTTGTCTTCATTTTATCGTTGTTAACAGTCTTGACTCTCTCCGGCATTTCATTTGCTGAAGAGATGACTCTTAAAAGTCCCGATGTTATCCTATCAGAAATTATGGTAGAGCAAGGAGTAAAGGATGCAACACAGATTGATCCAAGCAAGGTAAGCCAGGAGACACTTGAAGAATTAGGTGATTCGGTAATGGAAAAAATGATTGGTAATACAGCCATGCATGACCAAATGGATATCAGACTTGGTGGCGACGGATCAGAATCCCTTAAAGCCTTTCATATCAATCTTGCCATCAACTATCTCACAGATTATCCAAATGGGATGATGAATATCATGAGTGGAGGGATGATGTCAAACAGTTATTCATCTACTAGTTCAGGATGGTCCGGAAACGGAATGATGAATAATAATTCATATGGCAATTCTGGCTGGAATGGATATGGAATGATGAATTCCTTTGCATCTGCCGCGGTTACCATTGGTATTATGGTCATATTTCTAATTATAATTATCGGCGTCATTATTTTTGCAGTGGTAAGATCAAAAAAGATACCGATAGCTCAGGAAAAATCCCTGGAAATATTAGGAATTCGATATGCCCGGGGTGAAATTGATGAAGAAGAATATAATCGAAAAAAGGCGGAGTTGCGAAAGTTATAGCTAAGACAGAATGGGAAAAGGACAGTACTTTCTGGTGCTGTCCTTTTTAGTGGTCTAGCAGTAGCAATTTTTAATAAGCCATAAGAATAGAAACAATGGTAACGATTATCTGGTAATCAAAAATAAAGAAAGGTGATGAATGGGATGGATAAAAAGAATCCGACAAAAGATCTCAAAAATGATTTGTCTGCTGGAGAAGTGATGCGTGACGAGCATAGAACCCATCAAGCACATAATGACCATGAACATCAGGAACACCGGGACATTCCTCGAAATAATGATGAACATTCACATAGCCAAGCTCATGGGGAAATGAATCATCGGCATGATCCTGGCCAAGATATTTCCCAGATAGAAAAGGACCATTTTCATCATCATACGCCATCGAATGAGGAACATGCCGAGCACGATCACCACGCTATGATGGTGGCAGATTTTAGAAAAAGATTTTTTGTCTCATTGATTATTACCGTACCAATACTTATTTTATCTCCAATGATCCAAATGTTTATGGGTGTGGATTGGCGATTCAGCGGCGATTCCTATTTACTGTTTGGTCTTGCTACCGTCCTCTTTGTTTACGGAGGCAAGCCCTTTCTAACTGGCACCAAGGATGAGCTGAAGAAAAAATCACCGGCAATGATGACACTCATTGCGCTTTCTATAACAGTTGCCTATATTTATAGTACGCTAACGGTATTCTTTATATCCGGTGATGATTTCTTTTGGGAGTTGGCCACATTAATTGTCATCATGCTTTTAGGTCATTGGATTGAAATGAAATCTGTGATGGGAGCGTCGCGGGCACTGGATGAACTGGTAAAGCTGATGCCAGAAGAAGCACATCAGCTAACGGACAATGGGGAAATTGAGGATATTCCGGTGAAACATTTAAAAGCCGGCGATTCTGTTCTTGTTAAACCGGGTGAGAAGATTCCCATTGATGGTTTGGTTTATGACGGGCGATCAGCCGTTAATGAATCCATGATTACCGGAGAATCTGCACCTGTTGAGAAAGCAGCGGGTGATGAAATAATCGGAGGTTCTATTAATGGTGAGGGGATTTTAAAATTTAATGTTTCTCGAGTTGGAGAAGACACCTTTCTGTCACAAGTGTTAAAGCTTGTTCGCGAAGCTCAGGATTCAAAATCCAATACTCAACGATTAGCAGACAAAGCAGCCAAGTGGTTGTTTTATATCGCTGTAATCACCGGAACACTGACTTTTTTAGCATGGATGCTCATCTTACAGGATCTGAATTTTGCAGTAACACGCGCGGTCACGGTTATCGTCATTTCGTGTCCCCACGCATTAGGTTTGGCAATTCCTCTGGTAACTGCTGTTTCGACCAATATCGGAGCTCAGAAAGGTCTTTTAATCAGAAATCGGGCGGCATTTGAAAACGCTCGTAAACTGAATGCCGTGGTCGTCGACAAAACAGGAACCTTGACCGAAGGGGCATTTGGCATAACCGATATCGAGGCAATCGAGCTATCCCGGGAAGAACTCCTTTTACTTGCTTATTCGGTCGAATCAAATTCAGAACACCCTATTGCACAGGGAATCGTCAATGAAGGAAAGAAATTAAACCTTAAAATGAAGGAAGTAAAAGATTATCAGAACCTACCGGGTAAAGGCTTAAAAGCCAACGTGGATGGTCGGGACATTATGGTTGTGAGTCCTGGTTATTTGCGGTCAGAAAAGATAGCCTTTGACATAGATCATTACGAACAACTGGCCCAGATGGGCAAAACGGTTATTTTCGTATTAGATGGCAGCACGCTCCTGGGCTATTTAGCATTATCTGATATTGTCAGAGACACTGCCAGAGAAGCCATTGCTAGTCTAAAGTCCATGAATATTGAAACTATCCTATTAACCGGGGATAACCAGAGAGTTGCCGCGTATGTGGGCAATCAACTAAAGATCGATACCGTCATTGCAGAGGTATTGCCCCAGGAAAAAGCATCCAAAATTGATGAGCTTATTAAAGAAGGAAAGACCGTAGCTATGACCGGTGATGGCGTTAACGACGCACCGTCACTGGCAAAAGCCGATTTAGGCATCGCCATCGGAGCTGGAACAGATGTTGCCATTGAAACAGCGGATGTTATTCTGGTTCGAAGTAATCCACTGGATGTAGTAACGATTTTAAAGCTTTCAAAAGCAACCTATCAAAAGATGATCCAAAACCTGATCTGGGCGACCGCTTATAATATGATCGCACTGCCCTTAGCAGCAGGCGTTCTGTATAATCAAGGAATAGTCATAAATCCAGCTGTCGGCGCAGCGTTGATGTCATTAAGTACAATTATTGTAGCAATCAATGCAAAACTACTTAAAATTGATTAACCATTCATTTTAATGACAAACTGGTTGACATATTTATGAAAATTGAAAGTAGCATCAAAAATACTAATCCGCAATT
>JAKLQL010000652.1 GCA_022013395.1 Acetobacterium sp. | reverse complement strand
TTTAGCCAGTTCCAGTTCTTCTTCAATCTGGCGACGTTCAATTGCTTTTCCCAAAGAATTAACATAGGCAAAAAGAGTTGAAAATTCTGCTTCAGTCCATTGCCGTTCTTCTTTACACTCATCAAAGCCGATAAATCCCCAGAACAGACCATTGACAATAATTGGCACAACGATGATCGACAATATTCCCTGAGACCAGAGAATTTCTTTGGTGCGGGTGTTTTTAAGTTCTCCGACGATTCCATAAAACGGCTGGCCCTGAACTAGCGGGTCGATGAAATCCTGGATATCTTCAAAAGGGATTTGCTGAAGCAAAGGATTATTGATTTGAGGGGTCGCATTTTCAGCAGTCCACTCGATGCGTTGGCTGGTGCAGCCATGCCCCTGTTCATCATAATCATTTTCCCAGAGATAGACCCGATCAACCTTAGCTGCCTGACCGATTAATTCAAAGCCTTTGATTGTTGCCGCAATCACATCGCGATTGTCCAAAAATTCCTCAATCGCGGCGGCCACAGCGGTTAGAATCGACTCATGAATATGTAAATTTCGTTCCATTTTTCTCCGTTCCGAGATGTTTCTGACGATGGCGATAATTCGATTGGAAGCGAAAGGAACCATGCGACATTCATAGTAGTTTTGGACATTTTGCATCGTCAGTTCGTATTCAAATGAGGAGACGGACTGATCCTTGTAAATATGCTCAAGGGCAGTTTGAATATTTTTGGCCAAGGATTCAGGGAAGATATCGATGACGTTTTTGCCCACAAAAAGATCAGGAGATAAATACAAATCACTTTCAGGACCGTTCTTATAATCAATAAAAAAGCCATGATGATCGAGAATAAACAGCAAATCTGGAATCGCTTCTAAGATGGCATTTTGATAAGACATACTATATTCAAGAGCCTTCTGATTTTCCACTTCCTGGGTGATATCAATAAAAACGGCGATAAAATGGTATTTTTTTGGAGAATAAGCCCGAATGCGATACCATTTCTGGAAATAGGAGACGTATTGCTCAATTTCAGGGGAAGGTTGTTTATTCTGATTGATAGCCATCATGCCGTAACGATCAAACCAGTCAAATTCGTTGCGATTTTGTTCCGGAACGATATCGTAAAGTCTTTTGCCAATCAGCTGAGACCGTGAAAATCCGGACATCTGCTCAAAAGTAAGATTGATATCAAGAAATTGATAATCGGTGGGATGATCATCAGGATCGCAGATGACTTTGCAATAAGCGTAGCCACAGGGTAGATTTTCTTTTAATTGTTCATAAAATTCAGTCTCCATCGATTGTTTCCTCCGCTTATTTAATCATTTTGGTAATTATGAAACTGCCAAGATCCTAGCTGCCGATCTATTCCAAACAGATTCTCACTCATGGTTCTTATTTAGCCCTTTTAACAGTGAAATAATCAATTTGTGGAAAATTTATCTATTTATTTTACAAAAAAAAGACTCGGAACGAGCTTTAATGATTGAATTGAGACAAAAGAAGCACCTGACGACAGGTGCTTCTAAAGGCGCTTAAAAATGATAAGTAAGCTTGGTTTATGGGGTAATCAAGCGGTATTGACTGGTGCTTTTTGACACAAGAACCGGAACGTTGAGTTCACTATTGATTTCTTTAACAACGGCGGCAATGGCTTCATCATCGGCGCCGTAGATCACGCAATTCAGGGTTGTTTCATCTACAATTAAGGCGCCAACATAGTAGTAACCATTGGATAGTGTGATGGTGACCCCACTGACATGACTCAAGAGTTTCATCTTGACAATTTCGGTAGCTTGCTGGGTATCCACAAGTTGTTTTCCGGCATCCACATCATTCAGGCCGATGAGCAGTTCATAGCGGTTGGTCGTTTCCAAATCCAGGGAGTTAGAAGCACCAGTAGAATCCGTTTTAGGCATACAGCCGGAAAGGATTGCCAGACTTAAGGCGAAAAGACAGAGTAATAGTAGTTTCTTTTTCAAAGTTAACCTCCTAAAAAACATATTTTTTATAATAACATAATATAGGGATAAAAGAAATGCTGATAATTAAGATGGTCAGAAAAGGAGAATTGACGAATGAACTGTCGTTATGGAAGAGATTGATGATTTCTATTGATGAGATAACTAAAGAAACAAAACTGGAATAGCTGGTGCAATTTAAGAATATCGCTTATTTATTATGGTATAATACTCAAGTAAAAACAAATAAATACGATAAAAGATACAGATGCGTTTGCATTTTATAAAACGGATATCAGGATTAAAATTCAATGGTGTAAATTCGCACATGAATAACACCAAAAGAAAGGTGGAATGAACATGGATATTGCAGCACTATCGATGGGAATGAATCAAATGCAGGTTGCCCAACAGGCCAGCTTGTCGGTTATGAAAATGGCCATGGAAACTGGGACACAACAAATGACAGATATGGTGGCAATGGTAGAAACCAGTACTCCAACAGCGTCTGTGGCAGGTCCTTCACCAGACCCAAACATTGGACAGTTATTAGATATCTCCGTTTAAAAAAGAATCCAGTTGATTAGTGTCGGCTGGATTTTTTTTGAAATGGTAATTGACGCATCGCAGATAAGATAAAAACCGTCGGATCGAACCGAGTCTTAATTATTCAGAGAAAATTGATTTAGACTTTAAAAAAAGGGTAAAAAGTTAAAATAATGTATAGAAAGTTGGAGGGAATAAAAATGTGTTGTAATAAAAATGAAGACAGCCAATGCTGCGTAATGGCTCATAAGGACAAAATTGTTGCTTGTGCGTTAGTAACACTCACGATTGCATTTACAGTAACTGGTTTTATCATTGGGCATCGGTTTATGGGTAAAGGGTGCTGTAAAAAATCAGAGCAAGAATAATTATCATTTAGGATTAAAAAAGAACCACTGCAACCATGGTTGCAGTGGTTCTTTTTTAATCGTGTAGTCATTATATTGGTGATTGCGAAATTCAAAAGGAATGAACAAAAATTGTTTAGTGCAAACCAATAGCGAAACGCACGGTACTCTCGCAATTACCAATAGTGGTCATAGTGAGGTTGTTTCCATTTTTACCGGATATTTTTGTTTCAGGTCTTCAACTTTGCCGATAAAGGCTTTGTTTTGTTTTTCCCGTAATAAAAAAGTACGGGCGTTTTCTTTAACAGCATCAAAAGGAATGGTTTGGGCAATCTTGCGGTCAGTCAGTTTGATAATGTGGAAACCAAACTGGGTTTGAACTGGCATTTCGGTCATTTCATCCACTTCCAGAGCAAAGGCAGCCGTTTCAAATTCAGGAACCATTTGTCCTTTTGAAAAATAACTCAGATCTCCGCCTTTTTCATTAGAAGGACAGATGGAGTATTCTTTTGCCGCCGCTTCAAAAGCTTTGCCATTTTTAATTTCATCAATAATTGTAGTTGCCTGCTCTTCTGTTGGAAGAAGAATATGGCTGGCACGGATGCTGTCCGGGGCAACGAACTGTCCGGGGTTTTCATCATAGAATTTCTGCACTTCTTCGTCCGGTACAGTAATATCCATCATAAAGGTTGCAATCATATGAGTTTTCAGCAGTTTTTCTTCGGCATCGATGAGCATTTTTTGAAATTCTTCACTTTCATCGACCTTTGCTGCTTTACCTTCTAAATAAAAAAGTTCCTGAGCAATGAGTTCCTCAAGTAATTGACGACGGCCTTCTTTTGATTTGAATTGGGTCGCCTGTTCCTGAGGTAATTGTTTTATTAAGGCATCTAAGTCCGCAGTGTAAATTGTTTTACCAGCCACGGTAGCCAAAGGGGTTTTTTCCATAATTGTCTCCTTTAGTTCCAAATTAATTTATTATCCTAGAATCATAGCCTTTCATAGGATTTTTGTCAATATCCAGAACAATAAAGGTACGGTAGGCATTCGTCAACAATTAGTATTATCTGGTTTTAATTGCTGAAAACCAGCAATTAAAAGCCTTGAGATTTATCGATAGGGTGATAGAAAAATTAAGTAATGCTTAACGATTCTAAATAAGTTTGACCTGATATTGACAAGTATCGGGTTGGGGAGTATACTGTTAACAAGTAGTTAGGTAATGACTAACTAATAAAAAAGTTGGGTGATAATATGGCATGTAAGAAGAATGAATTATATGAGGCTTATCATAAACTGCTGAAGCTGAATGCAGCGCTTCATGAAAATGAAACCTGTCAGTGTCAGGCCGAAGATGTAACCTCAAAACAGAAATATTATCTGAAAGTCATCGATCAGAATTATCGGGTAACCTTCAGCCAGCTAGCTCAGGAAACCCAGAATTCAAAACCGACGATTACCGAATTGATTAGTAAATTTATTTCCATGGGCTGTGTATACAGGGAACGTTCACCCGAGGACGGCAGGGTGTATTTTATCTATCTTACACCAAAGGGTCAATCAATTGCCAGATCCGAAGAAAGAACCCAAATACAAGTGATTGAACGCATCAAAAACAGTCTGACTGATGAAGAGCTGGATCAATTGATCACCTTACTAAACAAAATCCTTTAATAAAAATAAACTTATGGTTAGAGGATGAGGAGGAAGAAAAATGAACACATTAGAAATCAAAAACGCACCATTAATCCCGATTACTGAAACAGTAATCTATCCGGGGATTTCCAATCGTATTTTTGTGAATGAGGATATTGGCAACAATATCAAAGAACTGATCATCAAGAATAACACCCTGGCCATTGGTTTATCAACGAAAGACTACAAAGGATTGGTCCAATTAACTGCTGATTCGTTTTATCGTATCGGTGTGTTGATGAAATTTGATAATATACAAAAGTCAGACAATGGCTTTATCATT
>JAKLQL010000651.1 GCA_022013395.1 Acetobacterium sp. | reverse complement strand
ATATATACTATGCCAGCCAAGCAGGAAATCTTCACTGTGAAATTCAGGATGCATTTAAAACGGATGATTGCAAAACTCATGGACACATCATTTGGGGATCTGGAAAAATACAGAAACTCAAATTGTGCCAGTAATTGTTTGCCGGGACACTCCATCCGAACTGCCTTGCTGGCCATGCGTATCGCTAAAGAGTTGGAATTAAAAAAATCTGAGATCACCGAAATTGGTATGGGTGCCTTACTTCATGATATTGGTAAGCTTTTTCTTCCCCGAGAAATCCTGAACAAACCTTGCAAGCTAAGTGAGATTGAATTTGATGTCATAAAAACCCATTCGGAAATTGGCTTTCAATTGCTCAACGAACAAGATTGGTTGCCTGGACCGAGTGTGCAAATTGTACAAAATCACCACGAGCGATTAGATGGCAGCGGTTATCCCAATCATTTACTCGATGATCAGATTCATTTATATGAACGGATTGTTGGGGTAGCGGATGTTTTTGATGCAATGACCAGTAAGCGTAACTATCGGGAGGCATTAAATTATGAATTTGCATTTCAGGAAATTAAAAAAGAATCACCGCTATTGTTGGATGACAGGATCGTATTAATTTTAGGTAATATTATCGAGCAATACAGCCGTTCAAGAAAAGAATTAGCAGAAAGAGTAGAAATGAGGAGAGCGATATGCCGTTATCCATGTGCCGAATAGGAAGTACCGTTGTTGTGAAAGATTTAAGCGTCGATGATACCTTGTCGAAAAGACTTTATAGTATGGGGTTGATTAAGGGCGTCTTTGTTAAAGTTGTTTCAGCTGAATACAATGGTCCGATGACCATTGAACTGTTGGGAAGTCAACTGGCATTAGGTTTTGAAATCGCTTCTCAAATTCAGGTGGAAACGTCAAAATATCATTAATCGAAACTTGCTGATTTTAAAAACACAATAAACAGATAAGTAAGAGGACTGGTTTTAAATTCAGTCCTCTAAACTCTGATGGTTAATACTTGTCCATTTCCATATCATCTAATAGAATACGGGGTTCGTCGGGCAATTCCGTAACAGGAGTTTCCGATTTTGAAACAATGGCAGTTTTGAAGGCAGTTTGGGCAGTGTCTTTGACTTTAAATGCGCCCACCATTTCTTTAAGCATTTCCGCCTGACCGGAGAGTTCTTCACTGGCGGCGGCGCTTTCTTCGGCGGTAGCGGAATTGGTCTGAACGACCTGAGAAACCTGTTCAATGCCCTTGGTAATTTGAGCGATTTCTGAGGCTTGTTCGTTGGAGGCGTGAGCAATGTCGCCAACCAGACCAGTAACTTTCTCAATCTCATTGAGAATTTCTTCGAGACTGATTGCCGTTTCATCGGCGATTTTCGTGCCCATGTTAACCTTATCAATGGAGCCTTCAATGAGACCGGTGGTTTCCTTGGCGGCTTCAGCGCTTCGGGCGGCCAGATTACGGACTTCTTCGGCAACTACCGCAAAGCCTTTACCGTGCTGACCAGCCCGGGCAGCTTCAACAGCGGCATTCAGAGCCAGAATATTAGTCTGGAAGGCGATATCATCAATGACCTTAATGATCTTGGAAATGTCATGAGATGATAAATTGATATCGCCCATAGCAGAAATCATTGTGGTCATTTGGGTATTGCCGACTTCCGCATTTGATCGAACTTCAATCGCCCGTTCATTGGCTTCATTGGCTCGCATGGCATTTTTCTTAGTTTCACCGGCAACCTCTTCGATGGAGGCGGTTAATTCTTGGATAGCGCTGGCCTGTTCGGTGGTGCCCTGAGCTAGCGCCTGCCCACCGTCAGAAATCTGTTTGGCGCCGACTTCAACCTGTCCGGCAGCTACATCAATATCAGTCATTGTCGTGCTGAGGTTAATATTGATGTCATTGAGGGCGGTTTTGATCGCCTGGAAGTCACCCAGATAGTCACTGGTGATTTCCTGATTCAGATTGCCTTGACCCATTTCTTCCAGTGTGCTGGTTATTTCACCAACATATTGGCTTAAGAAGTTAATGGTCCGATTTAATGCTTCTTTAATCTGAGCGTGATCACCGCGGTAGTCACCTTCCATTTTGGTGTGAAGATTGCCCTGAGACAACTGGGTCAGGGTCACAGAAGCTTCTTCAATGGGTGCAATGACTGCATCCAGGGTTTGATTAAAACCAGTGACAATCTTTCCATATTCACCAGGGAATCCGGAGACATCGCCGCGGTTGCTCAAATTACCTTCAATGGCAATATGGGCCATTTTTTCGGTTTCATTCACCAGGTTGATAATATTCTGAATCATTCCCACCAGGGCAGGAATTAGGGTATCGTTGGTGCTGCGTTGCCCGATTTTAGAAAGGATTTCCAGGTCGCACATATCCCCATTGGCAATATTGGTTGAAATTTCAACAATCCGGGTTAATCGGGTATGGACGTCATTGATGGAGTGGCCGATTTCAGCGTAAATGCCCAGATAATTAGTTGGCATTTTTTCTGAATAATCATTGAGACTCATTTTGCCAAGGACGCGGTTACTTTCTGCCATAGCGCCTAAACCGTCAATACAGGCATTGATGTTATTCTTCAAGGTGTTAAAATCACCATTATAGGTGGTTGTAATTTTTTCCGGGATTTGTCCCTTGCCGATGCGGTCCACATAATCGGCGGCCACATTAAGAGGACCAACCACCGCATCAAGCGTATCATTCACACCGACAACAATATCTTTAAATCCGCCTTTGAATGATTCAACGTCTCCTCGGGTGGAAAGCTGTCCGGCCACACCAGCATGGGCCAGCATGGTTACTTCAGTAATTAAGCCGCGAATCGATTCAATGGTCTTTTTGAGGGCCGGTTTGATCTCATCCTGATCATCATTGATTGCAATAGCTACAGAGACATCGCCATCGGAAATCTGGTTCATGACCGCAATCACCTCGGTTTGCAGATTATCGGCAAAATTGTCCATCGCCATCGCCATTTCGCCGATTTCATCGTTGGTTTCCATATGAAGACGAGCGCTTAAATGACCAAGTCCCATTTCTTTAATCATATATTTAATTTTTTTAATGGGATCGGTAATGCGCTTAGCAATGAAATAGCAGAAAATAATGCTAATAGCCAAAACAACAATGGAAATGAGCACACTGTTTAAAATGGCACCAGGCAGGGCTGACAGCACTTCGTCAGAGTCGATGGAGAGAACCACAGTCCAATCCATGCCCTCAATTTTTGAAAAGCCCATGTAGTATTTATTATTGTCTAGCGTATAGGTAGTTGTTCCAGAATCTTTTTCCAAAGCTGATCCCATGGCGGTACCAAGTTCTTTATAATTGGTATCTGTTTGGGCCAAGGTGATGGGGTTCATCTGCTTAACGACATTATCCCGCTCAGGATGAGAAATAGCCGTCCCGGTTGAATCAACAATATAGGTATAGCCGGTTTCACCGAAGTTCATATTGTCAGTAATGTCATTTAAGAACCAGGCATTGGCCACTGCCACCAAAACCCCGGTGATGGCACCATTTTCATAAATGGGCACCGAATAAGCCATGATCAAAGCACCGTTGTCGTCGGGATTCACGCTGATAATCGGGTTCATGGTGCCCCGTTCACCGGTGGCTGAGGCATGAAAATAATCCCGCTTAGTGATATCCACAATCTGACCCCGATCACCATAGCTGTCGGACAGGTAAAGGTTTCCATTGAGATCGGCAACTCCGATACGAATGAAACGATTAGAACTGCTGACGTCGTTTTTAAGGACAGCCATTTTTTCATTCATGGGCACAATGCTGGAGAAAATCTTATCCCGGGAGGCGATCCCTTCAAGATAAATGTAATTCTGTTCGTTGCGGCTGCTGATGATCGTTGCTGAATTCTGGGCCTGCTTTTCCAAAGATTTCTCGGCTTCAGTCACCACGACATTGGTTAATGAACTGATGGAAACAAAGGTAAAGATTGCACAAACAATCAGAATCAGTCCCGAAAAATAGACCATCAGTTTCGTTCGTATGCTTTTCATATCGACCACCTCTTTTGTGAATAA
This sequence comes from Acetobacterium sp., assembly GCA_022013395.1. Taxonomy (GTDB): domain Bacteria; phylum Bacillota; class Clostridia; order Eubacteriales; family Eubacteriaceae; genus Acetobacterium. The sequence goes on along the minus strand of JAKLQL010000651.1, from coordinate 151 downwards.
GTATTTTCGTCCGATTTAAATTGAGATACTGGCTTTTTATTCATTTAAAAACTCCCTTTCAGAGACAAGATGCCTTTTTGCGTCCTTTGATTAACTGCGAATCCTGTCATTTTAAAATGCTTTCAAAAGAGAGAGATTCTTTTAAGGTTGT
>JAKLQL010000650.1 GCA_022013395.1 Acetobacterium sp. | reverse complement strand
GATTTCTTCTTGTTGTGGAAACTGCACCCAAAGCAACCGTTGTTCGATGGGTTTTAATTTCGCAAATGCCTAAAGATACTATTAGTATAATTTAAGCCGACTTGTCAGCTTTTTCATTTTTTTTTGACTTTTTATAGAGGTAAAAAAAGCAGATTCCCAGTCCGCCAACGCCTAATATTTGTTGAAGATGGAATAAGTTTCCTTCCATATCGCCGGGATCAAAGATATTTTGAAACCAGGGGACATAGTTTTCGTCAATTGAGGTAATAGCCGTTTTGGCACCATCATCCGCACCGGAAAACTCGGCGTTCGGCAAAGCAATCTGCGGAACCACAATCAGTGCGCCAATGATTAAAATCAGAATAACTTTAGTTATCGGTGAGAGTTTCATTTGAAATAATCCCCTTTTCTTTATATTGGTAGATGGCATTGACAACCAGAACGGTTAAAATGCCCTCAATGATTGCCAGCGGTATCTGGGTAATGGCAAAGATACTCAAGAATTTGATAACGGATGCGGTTACCCCACCGACGGGATCCGGAAAAGCCAGTCCCAGTTGAACGGATGTGGTCACATAGGTCATCAGATCGCCGATAAATGCTGCTAAAAAGACGGTTAATGCCTTGGGCACATTGAGTTTTGACAGCCCTTTGTAAATTCCATAAGCTGTAAAAGATCCCACGATTGCCATCGAAAAAGCATTGGCTCCCAAGGTTGTCAGCCCGCCATGGGCCAGCAAAAGTGCTTGAAACAGCAAGGCGATGGTACCAACCACCACGGTTGCAAATGGGCCCAGAACAATGGCACCTAAACCAATTCCGGTCATATGAGATGAACTGCCAGTTACCGACGGCAGCTTAAACGCTGATAAGGCAAAGGTAAACGCTGTTGCAATCGCTAAAAGAACTTTTTGCTCGGGTTTATCTTTAAATATTTTGCCAACCTGATATAACCCGAAGGCAATAAACGGCAGTGATAAGACCCACCAAAAGACCGCCCAGCCAATGGGCAGAAAGCCTTCCATAATATGCATGGCATTCACCGGCTGCGATGCCAAAACGACCATAAAAAACACAATGCCTACAATGGTCATGCTTCTTTTTGCTTTTTTCATTTTTACCTCCAATTATTTTATATCAACCAGTAAAAAAGAGCGCTACTTAATTTATTCACTGCCCGAAAAAAAAACCTTTCACCCACATTACAATGGGAAAAAAGGTTTTATCATTACACGTATCCATTGATTCCTATCACGTTAAAGAACCAACTTTTGTTAATGTTACTAACTTCCCTTTTCCCTGGAAGGACACTTTAGTACATCATTTTAGTAGGTTTCCTGACTTATAGCTTTTATTCTCCTCGCCTTCCCAGACAAACGTGCCCAGTGACATAATAAGGAGACATAACTAATTACAGTGACCGGATCGTTCTGGATTCTAACCAGATTCCCTCAATGAAAATTATTCATCCTAAATGATTTTTTACATTTCTATTTAATTGTGTTTATATTATAACATGGATATGATAAAAGTACAGGTTTTTTTGAATGCTTTTACTAATGTAAAATTAATTTATTCCGTTGCTTGTTTGCCGTTAAAATGGGTAAAAAGCATCCTAAGGTTTGAATAAGAATTATGGCTAAACAGGGGGGGAATGAAAAAGATGAGTAGCAAGATGAAATTACTGGGTTTGTGTTTTTTATGTGTATCAATTGGGATGCTTTTAATGGGATGCCAACAACAAAACACCTCCAAAGATTCCAAGTCATCATTTGTAACATTGGAACGAAAAGATGATGCTTACTTTTACGGCGAAATCGATTTAACTCAAATGACCCACACCCAAATGGGCGAGGAATACGCCAAAGCAATTGTGAATGTCTTTCCTGATTATGAAAAACATGTGGACTCTATGCTAAAGGATCAGTTTGATTT
>JAKLQL010000649.1 GCA_022013395.1 Acetobacterium sp. | reverse complement strand
TTTTAAAAGGCCAGAGACTTCCACAAAGACATCACAGTTCTGGGTGGGATCCATCATATAATCGGTCCGGGCCAGGCTGATGCCGGTGAGATCCCGGAGCTTTTCAATCATCGTAAAGATATAGGAACGGGGTGCATTTAACCCGGTACCCACGGCAGTACCACCGATATTCACTTGACGAAGCCGTTCCTCGGCCTTGTAAAGGCGCCAACGATCCCGAGAAATAGCCTGGGCCCAGGCGCCGAATTCTTGACCAAGGGTCACCGGGACCGCATCCTGGAGCTGGGTTCGGCCCGCTTTAATGACCCGGGAAAATTCCTCTTCTTTTTCCTGGAGGGCCGATTGCAGGTTAGCAAAGGACTCGGTCACTGGTTTTAACAGACGGATGGCAGCAATTCGCACCGCCGTTGGAAACACATCATTGGTGGATTGGTGGAGGTTAACATGATCCAAAGGATGAATCAGGCTATAATCGCCTTTTTGTCCACCCAGCCGTTCAATCGCCCGGTTAGCAATGACTTCGTTGACATTCATGTTGGCAGAGGTTCCGGCACCGCCCTGCATACAGTCCACGACAAACTGATTGCGCAGCGCTCCGGCCAGAATTTCGTCGCAGGCAGTCGTGATCGCTTCACCCTTCCCCGGATCCAGGGCACCAATACTGATATTGGTAATGGCAGCGGCTTTCTTGATGACCACCAGGGCTTCCACCAACTCTGTATGGATGGGAATACCGGTGATATAAAAATTTTCCAGAGCTCGAACCGTATGGATACCGTAATAAGCATCAGCCGGTACATCCAGTTCGCCCAATAAATCATGTTCTTTTCGCATGTTTTCCCTCATTTCAAATACAAATCAAAGACAAAAAAACTCTCTCTCCGAAAAATGGACGGAAAGAGAGCGTAAAAGCATAAATATATTTATTAAAATAAAATATTAAAATAAAAATAACTTGCCAATTTCGCACCTTTCCGGTCAGACCATATCTTTTCGGTTAGGATAATAGCAGTAATATAACGTTTTCAATTTAATAAAGCCATCTTAGCATTGTTTGTTTACTTTGTCAAAGACGGGTTAGGGTATTATTTTGTGAAAAGAGCTGCATTTGTTATTTTTGGGGATTAGAAGGTATAAAAAGAGTAGTTTAAACGAAAAATAAAACTGGAGGAAGTAAGATGATTTTTGTGGGTTTGTTCATCATTGGTTTAATCACCGGGTTAGTCCATTGGCTGATTAAAAGACAAACTGGTATCGGTTTAGCAGAAACCCTGCTGCTGCATCAGCTCTTTTTTTTAGGGATATCAATGTCCATTAGCGCTTATGGACATATTTTTATGAGTGAAGAAATTGCGGCCCAAATCGGCTGGGTCTCTAATGGCTTTCAGAAAGAATTGGGAATGGTGTCGCTGGGGATTGGTATCTGCGGTTTTTTGGCCGTAAAATTCAGGGGGATGTTCTGGGCACCGATAATTATTATTTCGACCGTCTTCTTTTTTGGAGCTGCCATCGTTCATATTCAGGAGTTAATTGCAGTCGACAATTTCAATCCCGGAAATGCGCTGACCATTATTCCAGATCTGCTGGGACCAATTACCATGATTGTGTTGGGCCTGCTGACAATCCGAGCAAAGAAAAATAATTTAAATTAAACCTTATGTCTCAAATTAGATAATTAAAATCTTTTTTCTTGACTATTTTGACTGGTTTAACTAACATAGAGTTTAATTGATTTGTAACGCTCACTTAACAGAATAAAAAATTAATCGAAATTGGGATGCCAGAAATGAGTGAAGTTGAGACAGAA
>JAKLQL010000069.1 GCA_022013395.1 Acetobacterium sp. | reverse complement strand
ATTACCAGGAGGAAAAAAATGCCTGAACAAACGATAATGGAATTACGCATATTAGATACTGAATTTAATTTAAAGGCAAAAGGAAATGAAGAACATATTCGGCACGTCTCTGATTATGTCAACACTGAGTTGGAACGTGTCAAAGTAGCCAATCCTTTTACCAACCATATTCGGATTGCCATTCTTGGTTGTATGAATATAACCGAACGACTATTTATTGCTGAAGAAGAAATCCGAACCAATGAAGAATCCAAAGCTAAAGAAATGGGTGAGATTAATCTCGTTAAACAAGAGCTCGATTCGACAAAAACAGTTTTAAATGAAGAAAAAGCTAAGTATGAAACGCTAGCTGAAGAAAAAGAATTATTACAAAAAGAGTTGGATGAAAAAAATGATTTGCTTTCCCAGTATCGTGAACATTTAAGACAAAGTAAGCTCGAAAGCGAAACAACGCGCAAAACAATTTTAGATTTGCAAAATCAGCTTTTTGAAAGCCAGATCGAATTGGTAAAAGCAAATAAGAATCATATGGAAAAAGATATTTTCAAAAATATTGAAGATAAAATGAAAATCGATTAAACTGAAACCAATAAAAAAAACAAAAAAAAGATGTGTTTAACATCTTTTTTTTGTTTTAAAATTTACGAATTAATCCGGTTACTTTACCAAGGATTTTAAGCTCTTCTGCTTCACAGAAAATCGGATCCATGGTCTGATTTTCGGGTTGAAGTCTGATTTTGTTGTCTTCAAAAAAAATCCGTTTTACGGTCGCTTCATTATTTTCAAGTAATAAGGCCACGACAATTTCATTATTTCGGGCGGTCTCCTGTTTTCTGACGACGATTTTATCACCATCCAAAATTCCGGCATCAATCATACTGGTGCCTTTAACTTCAAGAATAAATGAGGGATCATTGCCAATAAAATCCAGTGGTAAAGGAAAAATATCAGTAATGTTCTCCAGCGCTAAAATCGGGGCGCCAGCGGTAACACAACCTAATATGGGCAGGGAGATAATTGTCTTTTCATCAAAATAATTTGAGATGCTTTCGTTAGGATCATGTCGAACCACTTCAATTGCCCGGGTTTTTGTTGAGTCACGTTTAATATAGCCCAGTTCTTCTAATTTTTTGAGGTAACCGTGAGCGGTGGAAGTCGACTTCAAATTAACAGCAGCGCATATTTCACGTACTGATGGGGGATATCGTTTATCTCTCATTTGTGTTTCAATAAATTTTAATATCGCATATTGTCTGCTATTTAAATCCTCATACATTGAAATTCCTCCAAATTTTTATAGCTTATTATAGCACATCTATCTCAAAAAAACAAACGTAAGTTCTTTTTTGTTAATCATCATCGCTTTCAAACTGGGCCAGTGGATTTTGATTTAAGGTATCGCGCATGGTTTCTTCATTAATATGCGTATATATTTGCGTTGTTGAAACATTCTGATGCCCAAGAATTTCCTGAACGGACCTCAGATCCGCGTTGCCATAACGAAACATTAAAGTTGCAGCCGTGTGTCTGAGTTTATGAACGCTTATTTCATCGGTATTGAGGCCACAGCTGGCTAAGTGCTTCTTTACCAGGTGCTGAACCGCCCGATTGCTGATGGGGGTATTTTGCTGACTCAGAAACAGATAAGGAGATTCTGACTCGGGACGAACCAGAAGATATCGATTGATGGCTTTTAAACAGGCGTGGTTTAAAAAAACCGTCCGTTCCTTGTTGCCTTTGCCAATAATCCGCAAGGCATCATTTTTGATATCCGTAATTTTAATTTGCGTCAGTTCGGAAAGTCGCATCCCGCAATTCAAAAATAGGGTGACAATGGCAAAATCCCGTTCCTTATGGCGGCCGGTGATGCCTTTTAAAAGATCCACTGCCTCATCCCATTCCAAATAACGGGCGTGACGGGCCGGCAACTTGGGCATTTCCAATTCAGTCACTGGATTAGGAAGAAAGTACTTTTGTTTATTACATAGATAATTAAAAAAAGATCGTAGGGAAGAAACCTTCCGACTGCGGGCAGCATCAGCATTATGCCGTTCCTTACTTGAATAAGAAAGAAACGCATAAAGGATACCTAAATTGACAGACTTGAGATCTGCAAGAGAAACATCATCGATGGGAATCGCATCAAAATCCAGAGACTGGGGAACCATCGCAAAATAACGTTTAATAAATCGGAAAAAGATAATCAGATCATAGCGATAAGCCTGAGCTGATTTTTCAGAATAACCTTTAATCGTTAAGACATAGTTTAGAAATTCATCGATGATCATGTTGTTTGGAATAACCTGATCGGCAAGATTGTTTACGGTTGTCATGGGATCCTCCTAAATAATTGAAGTATGAATAATTTAAGCATTGGGAAAAAAAAAGTATAATAGGATTAGTGATTGATCAAGCAATAGTGCGATGGAAAGCTGTTTAGATCGGCTTTATTGTGGCTTTTACAGATTATAGCACATTTTGGTCATTTTGTCACGAAACTTACATTTCGCGACAAAACATTTTCAGCTGTTTCTGAAATTCTAACGATAAAAAGTAGCGAAAATTCTTACAGATATTCTGCACGGAATTTTCGCTACTTTGATTTTGATAGTTATTATTTAAAATTCTTATCTTACTCTGATCGTTCTCTGATGAAAAAGCGAATCGGTGTTCCAAAGAAATCAAAGGTTTCCCGGAGCTTGTTTTCCAGATAACGCTGATATGAAAAATGGACTAATGTCATATCATTGACAAACACCACAAATGTTGGCGGATTAATGGCCACCTGTGATGCATAATATAGTTTTAATCGTCGGCCATGTTTAGATGGCGGCTGTTTCATCATGACAAATTCAGCTAATGCTTCATTAACCTTACCGGTGGTAATTCGTTTCGCACTTTGCGCTTTTACATATTCAATGGTTTCAAATATTTTGCCGAGTCGCTGTCCGGTTTTAGCGGAGATGAAAATGATTGGCGCATAATCCATAAAGGAAAGCGCGTCCCGAATATCCCCTTCCATTTTTTTCATGGTTTTATTGTCTTTTTCCACGGCATCCCATTTGTTGACAATGATAATCGATGGCTTGGATCGATTATGGGCAATCCCGGCAATCTTGGCATCCTGTTCGGTGACGCCCTGGGATCCATCAATCAGAACCAGCACCACCTGACTTCGCTCAACAGCGGCGATTGCCCGGATAATACTGTAACGTTCAATATCTTCGTAGATCTTTTTCTTTCGTCGTAATCCGGCGGTATCAATTAAAACATAGTCTTCCCCATCATATCTGACGCTGGTATCGACGGCATCCCGGGTGGTTCCGGGAATATCGCTGACAATCAGTCGATCTTCGCCCAGTACCTTGTTAATCAGGGTCGACTTCCCGACATTTGGTTTCCCGATAACAGCGACTCTTAAGCGCTCATCTTCGGTTTCTTCTTCATCATAATAACGCTTAACATGGTTAATAATCTCGTCCAGAAAATCCCCTAAACCCAGTCCCTGCTCTGCAGAGATTGGTAGTGGTTCGCCGATTCCCAGATTATAGAATTCAAAGGCGTTATTTTCCAGGCTTAGGCTGTCAACTTTATTGACTGCTAATAAAACATCTTTGTCATGCTTACGGATCATATTGGCAACTTCCAGATCCGAAGCAGTCATCCCTTCCCGACCGTCAACCATCAGGACAATCAGATCGGCCATATCGATGGCGATCTCAGCTTGAATCCGCATTTGCAGTAAGATATCGTCCTTGGTATGGGGTTCAATCCCACCGGTGTCAATCAGGGTAAAATGGTGATTTTGCCATTCGGCATCAGCAATGATCCGATCTCTGGTCACTCCAGGAGTATCTTCAACAATGGCAATTCGTTCTCCAACTAATTTATTAAACAGGGTCGACTTTCCCACATTCGGGCGGCCAACCACTGCTACGATAGGCTTTGGCATTAATTTTTCCTCACTTAATTTTTAATCATAATTTATTTGTAGTATTTTT
>JAKLQL010000648.1 GCA_022013395.1 Acetobacterium sp. | reverse complement strand
GCTTCCAGTTCGGGCACTTTTGAATAAAACAGCCATGGCATTTGCCATTCAGGCAGGAATGGATTCAGCCGTAATGGATCCACTCAACCGAGACATGATGGGAACAATTTTTGCCACCTATGCACTGTTGGGAAAAGATAAACATTGCAGAAAATACAGTAAGGCTTTCAGGGCCGGTCAAATCGGATCAGTAGCAAAATAAGAACCTTTTAGCCAAAATTAAAGTACGTTACAAATGAAATGTACGTCTGCTTCTGCGATATCTATTGATAGAGCAATCGGCATTTTACACTGTTTATTTAGCTCATGTAAATTAAAAGAGACATTGATCAACGATTAGTGTCTCTTTTTGTTTAGGAGGTATAAGGAGAGAGAAAGAGGTAAATTGAGAAATGCTAAAAAATAGCCAGAAAGCAAAATCAAAGTCGATCAAGGCGAAATTATTAATTGTCCCGCTAATCTGCGTATTGGTTGGGATATTGATGATCGGTGCGATATCTTCATATTTGACCAGAGACAGTCTGCTTGCAGAAATGAGAGAAAACGGATTCTCATCTTCACAACGCTTCGTGAATCGAATCGAAGATAGCACGGAAGCCGTTAAAACCATGAATGAAATGATGGAGTCCCAGATTCGCAGTGTCGGAAATATTGTTATCGGCAATCGGAGCAGCATTAATGATGTCTATTTAACCCAGCTTGCAGCTCAAACTGGAATGGAACATCTTTACTGGTATAACGCCGCTGGGGAGATTATCAATGCTGCCAACGGTGAATACCTAGGCTGGAAGGCGGAGCCGGGGGATCCCATTAATAATTTTATGATCAGCGGGGCACCAGAACTGATGGAAGAAATAAGAAAGGGTACCGAACTTGATGAAAACTATAAATTTGGTTATATGAAGAGCAGCACCGGTGAATTTGTCCAGGCCGGGGTGTCGGCTGACCGGGTACTGGAATTAACAGAAAAATTCGGATATCAGGCATTGATTGATGAATTGGTATCGGATGAAAACATTGTTTATGCCACTTTTATCGACCACGATTTAATCGGGGTTGCGGACAGTAACAAGGATAATATTGGCAAAAACTATCAGGACGATGAAAATATTAAAAAGGTTGCTCTTGATGGAGAAATGAGTGCGAAAGAATATTTTTATGAAGCGGAAAAGACCAATGTTTATGATGTCTTATATCCGGTTGTCCTTAATGGCGAATTAAAAGGCGCTTTCAATATCGGGTATTCCATGAGCACCGTTCAAGCGGCAATTACCGAAAATATTCTCCTGATTGCTCTGGCGGGTCTGCTTGTTTTTCTGGTATTAGGATTCATCTTATATAAACTGTCAACGTCCATTACCAAACCCATTGTCAGCATCAACCATATGATCAAAGAAATGAGGAAAGGTCATCTTGGTATTCGCCTGAATTTGGATTCCCAGGATGAAATTGGAGAGATGGCAATGATCATGGATGCGTTTGCTGATGATCTTCAGATGGTTGTTATTGGCACGATGAATCAGATCTCCGCCGGGGATGTGTCGGCTGATCTTGAAGATAAGGATGCGTTGGATGAGATCACACCAGCCCTGAAACGAACCATTAAAACGATTCGTGACCTGATTCAGGAAGCAACCCGGCTGTCACAGGCGGCAGTAGCCGGAAAATTGGAGACCAGAGGCAATGCCGAAGCCTTTGCCGGTGGCTTTAGGGATATTGTTGAAGGTGTCAATGCGACGCTGGACGCAGTTGTTGGACCGCTTAACATTGCTGCCGAATATGTGAATAAGATTGGCCAAGGGGAAATTCCCGATAAAATCAACAAATCCTATCAAGGTGATTTTGACAAGCTGAAACAGAGCATTAATGCATGTATCGACGGTCTGGGGGCTTTGAAAGAAGGCAATCGGATCCTTGCGCTAATGAGTAAGAATGACCTGAGCCAAAAAATTGAGAATCAATACATGGGAATTTATGGAGAAATCGGAGACGAGATTAATTCCGTCCACGACCAGCTGGTCAGAATTGTTATGATTGCCAATCACATTGAAGCCGGTGAACTCAGGGATCTCAATGAATTAAAAGTCATCGGAAAACGAAGTGAAAATGATACCCTGATACCAAGCCTGATTGGCATGATGGAAAACATTGTTCTTTTGGTGGAAGAAACTCAAAAAATGACAATCACGGCAGTCACGGGTGATTTAAGTTTCAGAGGCGATCAAACACGATTCCCCGGGGAGTACGCAAAGGTCATAGCGGGCTTTAATCAGACCCTGGATGCAGTCATACAGCCAATTAATGAAGCATCAGAAACGCTGAAAGAATTGGCGGCCGGAAATCTGAATACCCAAATGGACGGTGATTATCAGGGTGATCATGCCATCATTAAAGAAGCGATGAACCAGACCATTACCAATTTGAAACGTTATGTCGAGGAAATTACCCGTACCCTGGAAGAAATAAGTCGGGGAAACCTGGATCAGGAAATAACCACCGCTTATATGGGCGATTTCCAGGCCATCAAGGAAGCTTTAAATGGGATCAGTTCGAGCTTGAGCATAACCATGTCAGACATCGATGTGGCATCGGCGCATGTGGAAATTGGAGCCAGACAGATTTCTGATGGTGGTCAGGCACTGGCTCAGGGAACCACCGAGCAGGCCAGTTCGATTCAGGAATTGACAGCCTCCATTGAAGAAGTGGCCGGTGAAACCAAACAGAATGCCGTCCGGGCTAATGATGCCAATGAACTGGCAGTCAGAGTCCGGAAAAATGCCGAAGTGGGCAATGGACAGATGGCAAAAATGATCGCCGCCATGGGGGATATTGATGATTCATCCAATAATATTTCCAAAATTATCAAGGTGATCGATGACATTGCTTTCCAGACCAATATTCTGGCACTGAATGCTGCCGTTGAAGCCGCCCGAGCCGGGCAGCATGGCAAAGGCTTTGCCGTAGTAGCCGAAGAAGTCAGAACTCTGGCCGCCCGAAGTGCTGAAGCCGCAAAGGAAACCACCGGACTGATTGAGGGATCCATCGAGAAGGTTGGGATAGGCACGAAAATTGCTGATGAGACAGCGGAAAGTTTAAAAGAAATATTAACCGAAATTGAGAAGGTAACCAGTCTGGTTGGAAACATCGCCAGAGCCTCCACTGATCAGGCCTCCGAGATCGCCCAGATTACTCAGGGCATTGAGCAGGTTTCCCAGGTGGTTCAAACCAATTCAGCGACAGCGGAAGAAAGTGCAGCCGCCAGTGAAGAGCTATCTGGTCAGGCAGAAATGCTGAAAGTAATGGTTGGGGCGTTTAAACTTAAGGATCAGTCCAATCAAAAAAAAGAAATAGTGATAGGTAAAAAAGAGTTTTTTTCTCAGTCCCAGATCATTTTAAATGAACTGGAATCGGTTTATTTCTAAATGTATTTATAATAAGGAATGATGTTAATTATTAAATAATCTGAACATTTATAAAGGATCAACAAAGTTTGCGAGAAAATTTTGCAAAAGTTAATTTCAATCACGATAATGGTTGTTTGATAAAGGACTAAATTTAGCAGATTAAGTTTATAAATAATAAAATTTATCGCACTCAATTAAATCGAAAAGCAGTCGGCTTATTTGTACAAAAGGAACTAACATTTTCTTAATATTTGTCGTACATACGGTAGGGTGCGCCAAGGGAACGCATTTGTATGAACGAATAATTAAGATTAATTATGACGATAATCTCCAATGCAAATTGTTACATTGAACCGGTACGGATAGCCTCCACCAACAACAGTGACAATATTTTCGATATCAATTGAATCATCGAAAATATCAATTCTTTTAACGTAAGCCTGGATGATCTTTTGCTGATCTTCTGGGCTTCGTT